>CBDUVS010000042.1:0-8864 GCA_965370735.1 uncultured bacterium
TGGGTTGACGAATACATTAGAATATGATACAATACAATTAAATACAACAGAATAAAAAAAGAAGGGGTTAAACATGTCTAAAGTGATAACATTGCGGTTGTCAGAAGAAGAATATAGAGAAATATCAGCAGTAGCTATGATAGAACACCGTCCTATTTCCAACTTTATCACAACTATCGTTCTTAAGGAAATAGAAGAATCGTATTTTATTGATCCTATTGAGACGGCACAGATAAAGTCAGATAAGAAGCTCTTGGAGAAACTAAAAACGGGGCATAGCGACATCAAAGGTATGAAAGGCCGATTCGTTGACTAATTTCAAATTATTTGAAACAGCCCAGTTTCTAAAAAATCTTGAAGGGGAATTCGGCGGGCAGCAGAAACGGATAAAAAGAAAGCTCAGAAGTTACGTTTATCCCCAATTAAAACAACAACCCCATTTTGGCAAAAACATAAAAAAACTAAGAGATTATAAACCGGAAACATGGCGATATAGAGTAGGAGATTATAGGTTTTTCTACGAAGTTGACGACCACAAAAAAATTGTCTTTATGATATCCGCGGACAATCGCGCGAATGCCTATTAATTCGCGGCACACTAACCACATAGGGTTCGGTGGTGGAGCTGAGGGGGCTCGAACCCCTGACCCGTCGCTTATGCTCCTCAGGAGAAAACCCTGATGGTTTTCTCCTAACGCTTCGCTGTTCTCTTTCTTTCCGCGATGAAGCGCATGCCCTTAGAGGGAAACAATCTTTCCCTCTAAAACTCCCTTTTTGGGAGACATTATCTTTTGCTTTATGAAGGTAGGTTTGATAGTCAATCCTTAAGCTGATGTTTGGTGGAGCTGAGGGGGCTCGAACCCCTGACCCCCACGCTGCCAGCGTGGTGCTCTCCCAGCTGAGCTACAGCCCCAATTAAGTTATAAGTCATAAGTGGCAAGTCGTAAGTATAAGTAGAAGAAATAAAATTAAAAGTTATAAGAGTTTCTATGTATCATTTATAACTTGCAACTTGATTTATTTTTTAATGCCGGTAATTTCTATCTTTTACTAAATACCATTTGTAATCATTAAATATAACATCCATTTAGTGCTCTGTCAACGATTTTTAACCGGAATATTTGTCAATTTACCTTGACGATTTAACGTTATTTATGATAACATTGTACAAATGTTACATAAACGTCTATAGAGTTAAATAATATGAAGCTGGGAGCTCATATATCAATCGCGGGGGGTATTTTCGAGGCTGTAGCCAGGGCTCGTAAAGGCGGTTGTGATTGTATGCAAATATTCAGCCGCAGCCCCCGGGGCTGGCAGGCACCGGCGCTTAACAGGGACGATGTCAAAGAGTTTATAAAGAGGAGAAAAGAAGCGGGTGTGGCTCCTCTGGTTATTCATTCCCCCTATCTGATAAATCTGGCTTCACCGGATAAAGAACTTTATAAAAAGTCTGTTAAGAATTGTATAGAGGAGCTGAAAAGGGCGGACCTTTTAGAGGCGGAGTATTTTGTAACTCACCTTGGTTCACATAAAGGCACCGGGGTTGAAGCCGGCGTTAGCAGATTCGGCGCGGCGCTTGATAAGATATACAAAGAGTTAAATCCCGGGGTTATGATTTTGCTTGAAAATACCGCCGGAGGCGGTAATAATATGGGAAGCACCTTTAGAGAAATTAATGAGGTAATGGAAGCTTCAAGGCATAAGAAAAAGCTGGGCTTGTGCTTTGACACCTGTCATGCCTTTGCCGCCGGTTATGACATTGGGCATAAGAAGGGACTGGAAGATACCCTTTTTGAGATTGATAGTTTAATGGGTTTAGATAAGTTAAGGGTGATACATCTTAATGACTCTAAAGGCGGTTTAGGTTCTCACCTTGACAGGCATGAATATGTCGGTGGAGGAAAAATCGGAACAAGTGGGTTTAAGGTTATTTTAGGCCATCCGCGGCTAAAAAAAACGGCCTATATTATTGAAACACCTAAAAAAGGCCCTAATTCTGACCCCCTGAGCATAAAAAAAATCAGGAAAATCTATGGAAAATAAATATCCGCACCACGAAATAGAAAAAAAGTGGCAGCAATACTGGCGGGACACAAAGCTTATGAATATGGATGAAGCGTCCCAAAAGCCGAAATATTATTGCCTTATGATGTTTCCTTATCCTTCGGCAGCATTGCACGTGGGCCATGGCCGCAATTATATAATTGGAGATGCCGTCGCGAGGTATATGAAAATGAAAGGTTATAATGTTCTCGCCCCAATGGGTTGGGATGCCTTTGGTTTACCCGCGGAAAACGCCGCTATTAAGAGCGGCATTCATCCCAGGGAATCAACATTCAATAATATAACTAAAATAAAGAGTCAGCTTGAAGAATGGGGAGTTCTTTACGATTGGGACAGGGAAGTAACTTCATGTACCCCGGATTACTATAAATGGACACAATGGCTGTTTTTGAAGCTTTATGAAAAAGGATTAGCTTATAAGAAGGAAGCTGCCGTAAATTGGTGCCCCGATTGCCGGACAGTTTTAGCCAATGAGCAGGTAGTTAACGGAACCTGCGAGAGATGTTCGGCTGAAGTTCAACAGAAAAAACTTAAACAATGGTTTTTTAAAATAACAGATTACGCTCAAAAACTCTTAGATGACATTCAATCGCTTAAAGGTTGGCCGCAAAGAGTTAAGATAATGCAGGCTAATTGGATTGGCCGCTCGGAGGGAGCGTATATTAATTTTAAGGTTGAGGGTTTGGATAAAACGTTGACTTGTTTTACAACCAGGCCGGATACAATTTTTGGAGCCACCTATATGGTTATGGCTCCCGAGCATCCTTTCATTGAAAACATATTACAAATATCTGAAAGTAAAGCTGAAGTAGCAAAATTTTTAGAGAAGATAAAAGGCCAGAGCAGTTTTCAGAGGCAATCAGAGCAAGTAGAAAAAGAAGGAGTTTTTAGCGGTTTGTATGTGATTAATCCCGTTAATCAAGAGAAAGTTCCGTTATGGATTGCAAATTATGTCATCTATGGATATGGGACCGGCTCTGTAATGGCTGTGCCGGCTCATGATCAAAGGGATTTTGACTTTGCCAAAAAGTATAATCTGGATATCAAGTTGGTCATTGATAATCCAAAAGATTCTCTTAAGGGTTCTTTAATGAAATCGGCTTACGAGGATGTTGGAGTTTTGGTTAATTCGGGTAAATTTGAGGGGATGCCCTCGAATGAGGCAAAGAACGCGATAATATCCTGGATGCGGGATAATCGTATGGGCAAAAAGGCTATAACTTATAAACTACGCGACTGGCTCATTTCAAGGCAAAGATATTGGGGCGCCCCCATTCCTATTATATATTGTGATAAATGTGGAGTTGTACCTGTAAAAGAGAAAGATTTACCGGTAGAGCTTCCAAGTGATATAGAATTTAAACCTACCGGAGTTTCTCCGCTTAAAGACAAAAAGGAATTCATTAAAACGACTTGCCCTAAATGCGGCGCCGCCGCTAAAAGGGAAGCCGATACTATGGACACTTTTGTTGATTCAAGTTGGTACTACCTAAGGTACTTGTCTCCAAAGAACGAAAAGACCGCGTTTGATAAAAAATTGGTCGATAGGTGGCTGCCGGTAGATCAATATATCGGAGGCGTAGAGCATGCTATATTACATCTTTTATATTCCAGATTTATAACCAAGGTTTTGTTTGATATAAAAGCTGTCGGCTTCAATGAGCCATTCGCGAATCTTTTTACGCAGGGCATGATTATAAAAGATGGGGCTAAAATGTCCAAATCTAAAGGTAATGTTGTTAATCCTGATGAGCTTATTGAAAAATACGGAGCTGATACGGTAAGAGTTTATACTTTATTCATTGGCCCCCCGGAAAAAGATGCCGAATGGAACGACCGGGCCGTTGAGGGAGCTTGGAGGTTTTTAAATAAAGTCTGGCGCCTGACGCGTCAAATCACAGAAGGAGAAAACTCCCTTATTACCGATGAAACATTAATCATGAATCTTTCGGTAAAAACTAACGAGGTTATAAAGAAAGTTACCTTTGATATAGAAAACTCTTTTCATTTCAATACGGTTATAAGTTCGGTTATGGAGTTAGTTAATTTAACTAAAGAGGTAGTTGGTAAACAGGCTGAATTGAACAATCTTAAAGATGAAATAAAAGCTGAAAATTCATTTGATGCCGGAAAAACTCTGGAGACAATATGTTTACTTTTGTCGCCTTTAGCGCCGCATATTTGTGAAGAGATGTGGCGTAAGATGGGGCATGAAGAGAGTATATTTTTGTATTCCTGGCCTGAATGTGATGAGAAAGCTTTAAATCTGGGACAGGTGGAGATTATTGTTCAGATTAATGGCAGGGTGCGTTCTCGGCTTAATCTCAATAAAGGTATAAGTGATGAGCAGATGAAGAAGTCTGTTTTAGAAGATGAGAAAGTAAAGAATCTAATAGCAAATTCAATAATCAAAAAAGTTATTGTTGTTACCGGTAAACTTATAAATATAGTAGTATCCTGATTTTTTATTCTCATAAAGGAGAGGGCGCATGAAGAAAAAAGTTATTCTTATCTTTCTGCTGTACATTTTTTTCTTATCTTTGGCATCTGTAGTTTTCGCCGAAAAAAAATATATATATAACGAAAGTTTTGAAGAAATCCTGGGAGGTAAAAGACCCGTTTTAGGAAAAGATTCCGATGGAATTAAATATTGGATGAGATGGGTTGATAGAAATAATGAACAGTCGGCCCAATACGCGAGGACAGGAAAATATTCTTTTAAGGTAATTGGGAACGGTGGTATTTTTCAGGATTTTGCCGGAGGTTTGATTAATCCCAATGTAACCTATCAAATAAGTGTTTATGCTTATATTCCTCAAGGACAGGTTTTAGCCGGTGAATCTTACGCGGTTTTAAAGTTTGAGTGGCTTAATTCCGCGAGGAGGCTTTTATCAAGAAAGACAATAGAGAGCCCTAAAGTAGATAATTCAATCCAAAAGGGGCAATGGGTTTTAGTTGAGGTTCGGGCTAAACCGCCCGCGGGTGCTAAATTCGGCAGAGCGACCATTGAATACTGCCCTCAAGGCAAAAATCCCGGAGCTATATATTGGGATGATGTTAACGTGCGTACGCTTTCAGATTTTAATAAAACAAATTCAAGCAGCTCGATAATAAAGCGAGAACCTGAAGATATATACATTAAAATGGGTGAAGAAATTGATTGGCAATGGTGAGAATAAATTTTAAAAGCATTTTTATCAGCTTAATTTTTGTCTTATTTTTATCATCTTATGCTTTCTCAAATAGCCAGGATGTTATCGGTAGAGCCCAAGAGCTCTATGATAAAGGCGACTACGAAGAAGTAATATCTTTGCTTGATAGTTTTATTTCCAAAAGACAAAAAAGTGAATACCTGCCGTATGCTTTATATGCTCGCGGATTATCCCATTATAAAAAGAACCAATACGCTAAAGCCATAAATGATTTTAAAAGGATAACTAATAATTTTAGTTATATTGACGAGCTTTGCGGTGATGCCATGATGGCCCTGGCTGAGTGCTACAAAAAACAAAAGGCGTATAATCTGGCTATTGTAACTTATGAACAAATAGAGAAAAAGTATCTAAATAAGCAATCTGAAGCCGAAATTCAAAAAGCCTGGGCTTACCACTTAAGCGGCAGAACCAATAATGCTACCCAGGCGCTTAATAAGATGATAGGTTCTTCGGGAAAGTTAGATTCGCTGGAAAAAATCTATATTTTAGCCAGCATGTATAAGGATAAGCGGGATTATAAAGGAGCTGTTAAGACTTTCAAGAGAATTCCAAAAGATTCAGTTTTAGCCAATGATGTTTATTATCAAATAGGTGATGTGGCTATGACTGTAAAGCGTTATGATAAAGCGGTTGAGTTTCTTAGAAATGTAGAGCCAAAAACAGCTTATTTTAGCAGTCAAAGCAATCTTAAGGAGTTGGCCTGGTATAAGATGGCTATTGCTTATTACAACCTTAATAAGTTTTACGAGTCAAGAATTGTGTGTGAAGATTTTCTCAGGAATTTTTCCTCAAGCCCTTTTAAAAAAGATGTTGAAGAATTAATTTTATTAACCTACCTTCGCCAGCAAAAAATAGAAGCTTTGCTTGAATTTTATGAAAACATAGCTACTGAACCGGGGGCTAAGAGCAGCTTTGATATTGAGTCTCTGGCGGGTAGCTATTTCTTTGATAAATCTCAGTATGATCAAGCTGTTATTTTTTATGAAAAGTTTGTCAATTTAAAAAAAGGAGACTATAGCCCCGAGATTCTTTTTAATTTAGCCAGTAGTTATTTTTATTTAGAAAATTATGAAAAGGCAAGTGAGCTTTATAAGATTCTTTTGAGAAAATTTTCAAATAATCCGGTAGCTCCGCAGGCGGCATTCAGGCTCGCGTATATCTTTTCTTTGCAAGGAAAGTACGAATCCTCTCTTAAACTCTATAATACCATTCAAAGATATTTTAAAGATACCGACTACATCGATATGGTAACTTATAATATTGGGTGGTGCTATTATAAACTTAACCAAAACGAAAAGGCTCTCCGGGAGTATGAAAAATTTATAAGAAAGTTTCCTAATAGTGAGCTTTTACCCACTGTTTTATATGAAATCGGGAACGTTTATTATTCGCAAGGCTTGTTTAGCCGGGCAGCTGATTATTATTATCAGGTCGCGGAAAGATTTGCTGATAGTGATGTGGCTTTTAATGCCGCTTATCGTTTGGGTAGGAGTTATTATTATGTGGGGGACTTTGAAGATGCCCTTAAACGTTGGCGGGAGTTAGCTGAGAATAATGAAGGAACCCAGATAGCCAGGGTGGCAAAATATGAAATAGCTCAAACATACTTTGAAATGGAAGATCTAAAAAAAGCTTTTGCGACTATGGAAAATTTTATGAATAATTATCCGGATGATGAATTAACCTTTGTTTTACTGCAAAGAGCGCAGGATTATTTCGCGTTCAGCGAGCAATATGACACGGGAATCGAATATTTTAAAAAGTTATCTAAAATGTATAAAAATCAAGAGGCACTCAATCAAAATATAGCTACCTCGCTGGGAAGATTGTATTTACTTGCGAATGATGAATCAAAAGCAATTAAAATAGTAAATGACCTTAAAAGCGAAACACGTGGATTTGAAACCTTTAACATGTCAGCTTCTTCATTATATAATATAGCCAGTATAATGTTAGCTAACAATGATTCTGGCGGGGTTTCGAGTCTTTTAGAAAAAAAAGAAGGGCAGGTTGTTTCGAAAAAGCTTCAAGAGGTTTATCTGCTGGTCAAGGGAGAGATTTTTCTGAGCGCCGAAGATTATCAGAAGGCTGAAGAATATTTTAAACAGCTTTTGAACGATTATCCCGACTCATCATATTTACTTTATGCTTATTTTAATATGGCTAAAGGCTACGCGGATTGCGATGATACAAATAAAGCGGTAGAGGTTTATAAAAGTATTATTTCTTCTTATAGGGACGAAAGAGCTCTGCAGGCTTATTATAAATTAGCCGAAATATGTTATAGTCAGGCTAACTATAATGATGCCTTGTCATGCTGTCAGCACATTATAGTTTTCTTTCCGCAAAGCATGAGTTGGGCACCAAAGGCGTATTATTTAGCGGCGCGTTCTCAAGACAAATTGGGCAATAAAGAAAAAGCCGCGAATCTTATTAAAAGAATGATAGAGACTTGTCCTCAAAGCAAAGAAATTCCGCGAGCCCGGCAATTACTTGGGAAATTAAAATGACGAACGGCAAAATAAAAAGAATAAAATTTATGCTATCTTTATTATTTATCTTCCTGATATTTCAGGCAAGTGCCGATAATGCCTTTAGCCGAGATGAGATTATTTTAAAAAATGGTAGTAAAATATCAGGTAGGATTATCGCTGCCGATACCAGGCAGTTGATGCTTGAACTTTCCAATAAAAAAGCTATTTATACGGTAAGTTATAAAGATATCTTAAGGATTAAGTCGCCTAAGCCCGAGGTTATGCTCTTAGCTGATAATCATTTTTTCCTTGAAGATTATGAAACGGCCTACAGAGAATATCTGGAAGTTATGGCTAAGTTTGGCCCTTTAAGCTGGGGAGCGAAGGCTAATTTAAAGGCGGCTGAATGCCTGATGAAATTAGGTGAAAAAGACAGAGCACTCAAAATGTATGAAAGCTTTATTAATAAATATCCGCAGGCGGCCAATATAGATTTTTTCAAAAAAGACCTTGGAGATATTTTCTTTAGAGATAAAGACTGGCAAGAAGCGGCTAAGTTATATAACCAGGTTGCTTTATCGGCATCGGATAATAACTTAAAACCGGAAGCTTTTTATAAATTGGCTGAGGCTAATTTTAATGAGGGTAAATATGAGAAAGCCCTTGTAAATTATTTACAAGTTGTTGTATTATACTTTAAGGACGTAAAGTTTGCTGAAGCGGCAAAATTTAAAAGCGCTTTGTGTTATGAAAAAGTAGAGGATAATAAAAGAGCTCTTGAATCATATAGAGAGTTTGTCGCGGAATGGCCTAAGAGTGAAAGTAAAAAAGGAGCAGAAGATAAAATAAACGAATTAAGCAAAAAGGAGAATGCCACATGAAAAAGAGCTTTAAGGTTAATTTTGTTGTCGCGAGTTTATTTATATTGTTTTTTATAACATGCTTTAGTACTTTTTGTTGCGCGCAAGATGCTGTCGCTGAAGGAGGTAAAGGCCTGACTTTCTGGCAACTTGTATTTAACGGCGGCTGGGTCATGTTAGTGGTGGGTTTGTTTTCGATTTTAACTCTAACACTGGTAATTGATCTTTTCTTAAGAATCACGACGAAG
>CBDUVS010000043.1:0-8771 GCA_965370735.1 uncultured bacterium
CAGGTTTCCCGGTTATCAAAGTACGGTTCATTTTCCTTTAAACTTTTTCCTTGTAATTTTAGATTCCAGTCAAGATTATCGTATTTTTCATTCTTTAAGGATACAACCAGAGCTTTTTCAGCTTCGGTTAAGCTTGAAAGTATTAAATTAACCTTAAAAACCTCTTTAAATGATTCTATTAGAATATGTTCTAGCTCGTAAAAAGTCAATGGTTTTTTAAGCAGGCTCTCCAATGAACAAAACCGGTTAACACTGTTATAATCGGGGTTGGTAAGCATATTAAGGCAGCGGTGGATATCCAGCTTTAGAGGTATGGAGCCGTGCTGGAAAACAACATCCTTGCGTCTTCTTTGGGCATTACCGCCAATTTTCTTGCCCTTTATAAGGATGTCGCAGTCCTCATTAGAGGCAAAGCAGAAAGAGGCAAATTCCCGGCTGTCTGATTTAGCCAAGCCCATCTCATCGGCAAAACCGGCCTTAAGCCCTAATTTTTCATAAGCCCTTATTAAAAAAGAACATAGCATCTTAAACGAATGCTTTATATCATTGGTTTCTAAATCAGATTTATCACAAACTAAGCTATAAGTAAGCTCCTGATCATGAAATATTATTCCGCCTCCGGTCATGCGCCTGACAATACTGATATCATCTCTCTTGCAGGTCTCTACGTCAAGTTCTTTAGCCGCATCCTGAAAATATCCCAGCGAATACGCCACTGGCTTCCAGCCGTATATTCTTAAAGTAGGAAGTTCTTTATCCTTAAGATAATTTAAAAACACCGCTTCATCAATAGCCATATTGGTCGCGGCATCATTAAATCCGGATAATATCAAACGCCATATTTTCATTTTTTCTTTTTTATCTTCTTGTTTCTTTTTCTATTTTTTTACTTGTGACTGATGACTTTTATTACCATCTTAAATTAAGCTCTCTGGCTGCTTTGGTCTCATCTAATCTTTTAACCGGCATATTCTTAGGAGCATCTTTTAGCTCCTGGGGATTTTCTTGTGCCAGCTTGGCAATCTTCTTCATTAGCTCAATAAAGCTATCCAGTGTTTCTTTTGACTCCGACTCTGTCGGTTCAATCATCAAGGCCTCTTTTATAATAAGGGGAAAATATATCGTTGGCGGATGCACTCCGTTATCTATTAAATACTTAGCCACATCAAGGGCCGTAATCCCGTTTTGTTCTTTTTGTTTTGAGGCGGAAAAAACACATTCATGCATACAAATTTTATCATAGGGCAGGTCATAATCATTCTTTAAACCGACTCTTATATAATTGGCCGCTAGGACTGCCGCCTCTGAGGCTTCAATAAGGCCCTCTTTACCCAATAAAAGAATATAGGCGTAAGTCCTTAAAATAACTCCAAAGTTGCCGTAGAAAGGAGCGACGTAACCGATAGATTTAGTCTTATTATATTCAAGATAAAACTTGCCTTGAGCATCCTTAGCGACAACAGAAATAGGCAGGAATTCCGCTAAATTCTCCAAAACCCCTACCGGCCCTGATCCGGGCCCGCCGCCGCCATGAGGAGCGGCAAAGGTCTTATGTAAATTTAAATGCACAATATCAAAACCTATATCACCCGGGCGGCACTTACCTATAATCGCGTTTAAGTTAGCTCCATCATAATACATTAAAGCACCTACTTCGTGAGCCGCGTCTGATATTTCTTTTATACGCGGATTAAAAATACCCAGGGTATTTGGACAAGTCAGCATAACCCCGGCTACGTCTTTACTTAAGTGTTTTTTAAATTCTTCTAAATCCATACAGCCATCAGAATTAGTAGGAATAATGATTACTTCATAACCGGCTAAAGCGGCACTGGCCGGATTAGTCCCGTGAGAAGAATCAGGAATAATAATATATTTTCTTCTATTGCCTTTAGCCTCATGATAGGCGGCCATGAGCATAGCTCCGGTTAATTCTCCATGGGCTCCGGCCATAGGCTGCATCGTAAACGCGGCCATACCGGTTATGACGCAAAGTTGTTTCTCTGTTTCGTATAAAACCTCAAGCGCTCCCTGAGCCAGATAATCATCTTTTAGCAACTGAGGCCATAAAGGGTGCAGGTCCGCAAAACCGTCTAAGGCGGCCGCTTTTTCGCAAAATTTGGGATTATACTTCATGGTGCAGGAACCTAAAGGATAGAAGTTGGCATCAATAGAAAAATTCATTTTCGATAAATTAGTAAAGTGGCGAACTACATCCAGCTCCGATACTTCAGGTAAAAGCGCGCTTTCTTCCCTTAAATATTTACCGCGCGGACTCTTAGCCGCGGGAACATCAACCAGAGGTAATTTTACACCGCGTCTATCCGGAATACTTTTCTCAAATATTAATCGCATAAAACTTCCTCTAAGGTTTTGACTAAGTTTTCTATTTCCTCTTTAGTTCTTTTTTCGGTAATTGATATTAATAAATAGTTATTCATACCTTTATAAAATCTACCCAAGGGAAAACCGCAGGCAAAACCTTTTTTATACATAATACTAACAACCTCGTCCGCGTTCTTAGATAGACAAACCGTAAATTCATTAAATGTAGGCGAGCTTCTTTTTACCTCAACACCTTTAACTTTATCCAAAAGGGTTTTAGTATATTCCGCTTTATCGTAATTAAGTTTGGCTAAATTTACCATGCCCTTTTTACCTAAAAGACAAAGATAAATTAAAGCTCTTAAGGCACAAAGAGATTCATTGGAGCAGATATTAGAAGTAGCTTTTTCTCTTCTTATATGCTGTTCCCTGGCCTGCAGGGTCAAAACAAATCCTCTTTTATTATCTTTATCGGTCGTCGCTCCCACGATACGGCCCGGCATTTTTCTGACTAATTTTTTACCAGTAGCTAAAAATCCCAAATAAGGCCCGCCGAATGAAAGCGGAAGGCCCAAACTCTGGCCTTCACCGGTTACTATATCAGCACCCATTTCACCCGGTGTTTTTAAAATTCCCAGGGAAACCGGATAAACCGACATAATAGCTAAAGTTCCCAGGCTATGCGCTTTTTCAACAATATCCGAATAATCATCTACAGCACCAAAGAAATTAGGATTTTGAATGATAACCGCGGCTGTTTTATCATCTAAATATTTAAAGATTTCTTCTCGGCAGCTCCGGCCGTGAACAACCTTGGTTTCAATAAACTCAATATTTAAATTAGAAGTATAGGTATACATCATGGTGCGGTAAATCATATTAAGGCCGCTATCTATGATAATTTTATTTCTGCCGGTAATTCTTATGGCCATCATAGCCGCTTCAAAAAGGGCTGTGCCCCCGTCATACATAGAAGCGTTAGCCGCCTCCATACCGGTCAACCGGCAAATTACCGTCTGATATTCATAAATAGCCTGCAGCCAACCCTGGGAACATTCGGACTGATAGGGTGTATAAGCGGTATAAAACTCCGGCCTGGAAGTTAAGGCATCAACCGCGGCCGGAATAAAGTGATCGTAAAAACCGGCCCCGATGAAATTAATAAGGCCTGCCTGATTTTTAGCGGCCAGATTTTTTATACGGCCTAAAACCTCAAACTCAGAAAGGCCCCGGGGCAAATCAAAAGACTTTGCTCTTAATTCAGGTTTAATATCCCTAAAAAGTTCTTCTTTAGACTTAAGGCCGATAGTCTTAAGCATTTCTTGTTCTTGTTTTTTTGTATGGGGAACATAGCTCATATTATACTACCTTTTTATTTCATGCTATAAAAACTTTTATAATTATTCAAGGGTCTTTAGATATCCTTCATAACTAGCGGCATCCATTAAGTTCTCTTTCTCTGAAGGCTCATCTAATTCTATTACCGCTATCCAGCCTTCATTATAAGTTGATGTGTTAATGAGTTCAGGAGTAACATTCAACGCCTCATTAATCTTAATGACTTTACCAGATAAAGGGGCATAAATATCAGAGGCGGCCTTAACCGACTCTATCGTCGATAAAGTTTCCTGCTGTTTTATGTCTTTTGCGACATCGGGCAACTCCACAAAGGTAATATCTCCTAAAGCATATTGAGCATAGTCACTGATTCCGATAGTTGCCTGATTACCTTCAATTTTAACCCACTCATGATCTCTGGTATAAAATAATTCCTTTTTTACTTCCATCGCCAGCCCCCCGTTATTTCTTCGTATTGTCAAAATTATTTAAGCAAGACGTTCGCATTCGCTCACTCTAAGGATTAAGACGCTCATTTTATTCGCTCTAAGAATTAAGTTTTTTTCACTTAATCCTGCTTTTTTAAAGAACCCGCTTTATAAAACGGCCTTCTTATAACTTCGGCTTCAAGTTGCACTTTTGAATCAGTTAAAGTAATCAGTGTACCGGTGTCTTTATATTCAGGCGAAACATAACCCATGCCAATGCCGCAACCAAGGCTGGGAGAAAAAGACCCGCTGGTAACCAGGCCTATTTCTTTATTATCTTTTAATATCTTAAAGCCGTTTCTGGGCGCCCTGCGGCTGTTAACCTTAAAACAAACCAACCGTTTTTTTAATCCTTCCCGCTGTTCTTTTAAAAGTACGTCTTTCGCGATAAAATCCTTCTCAAGGTCAACGAATATTTTCAAACCCGCCTCAAGCGGACTGGTTTCATCGTTCAATTCATGGCCGTATAAAGGATATGACATTTCCAGTCTTAGAGTATCCCTGGCCCCTAAGCCGGCAGGTTTTACCCTCTCATCAGAAAGTAATTTATTCCATAATTCCACTGCCTTATCAACTTCTACATATATCTCAAAACCTAACTCTCCGGTATAACCGGTGCGGCTTATAATATTCTCCCGTCCTAAAAAATTATAACTGGAGAAAGTATAGTAATCTAAGGGGCTAACATCTACAGATAAAACATCTTTTATAATCTCTCCGGATAAAGGCCCCTGGAGGTCTATTTTAGCAACTTCACCGGAAATATTATTCAAGTTAACATTTTGAGGTAAGTACTTTTTTAAGTTCTCAAAGTCTTTATCTATCGTCGCCGCGTTAACCACCATCATAAACTTATCAACTTCTACTTTATAAACTATAAGGTCATCTATTGCGCCGCCGGCGTCATTTAACATAAAGCCGTATTTGCAGCTTTTTAAAAGTGCTTTTTCAACATTCATGGTGACTATCTTATTTAAAGCCTCAGCTGCTTTGGGGCCGCTGATTATAAACTCACCCATATGACAAATATCAAAAACACAGGCGGAATTTCTGGTCCAGTTATGCTCCTGAATAATACCGCTGTAAGAAATAGGCATATCCCAACCGCCAAAGGGGCCGAATTTAGCGTTTAATTTTCTGTGCTCCTCAAAAAGAGGCGTTTTCTTTATATCCATTTTTACTTTTCTATGTAGATATTAATCAGGTTCCTTAAAAGCGTTTATATACTTTTAGGAAGGTTTGTAAATTATCTTTAATATAGCAATAATAGGCCTAAATTGCAAGTCAAAAAGCCCCATCTTAATTAAAAGACAGGGCTTTTCTAAAAAAACCAATCTACTTATTATGCTTTAGGCGGCTCCTTTTTACTTTTGTCCTTTAAGATCTCGCCTATTCCGGCAATACTTGAAAGAATACCTGAAGCTTCATAAGGCAAAAATACCTTTGTTGCCTTGCCATCTGCAATCTTCTCTAGAGTTTCGAGATATTTTATAGCAATAAGGTCATTAGTTGGGCCGCCTTTATGTATAGCGCCATAGACATTTTGAATGGCCTCAGCTTCACCCTGAGCTATAGCTATCTTCTGATATTTATTAGCATCGGCCACCTTTTTGATAGCCTCCGCCTTACCTTCAGCGGTTAAAATCGCTGATCTCTTACTGCCTTCGGCCTCTAAAATCATGGCGCGCCTATCACGCTCAGCCTTCATCTGCCTGTGCATAGCCTCGGTAACGTCAACCGGAGGTTCAATTCTCTGCAGTTCAACTCTACTGACTTTCACGCCCCATTTATCGGTGGCATCATCAAGAATTTCCCTAAGCTTAGTGTTAATCAGTTCTCTTGAAGTAAGTGACTCATCCAAAGATAAATCACCAATTAAGTTCCTTAAATTGGTTTGGGCCAGTTTAGTAGCCGCGATATAAAAATTAGCTATATTATAGGTTACTTTTATCGGGTCGGTTACTTCGTAATAGACAACGGCATCTACTTCAACCGCTACGTTATCCTTGGTAATTACAGCCTGAGGCGGAATATCAACTACCTGCTCTCTCATATCAATCTTAATTATCCTTTCAGCTACAGGCATAATAAGCGTAAGGCCGCTGCCCGCGGTTCTTTGGTATTTACCTAATCTTTCAATTAAACCTTTTTCCCAAGGCCTGATAATTTTGATGGCATTAACGCCCATTATAAAAAGAAATACGGCGAATATTACAATTATAGCTCCCATCTTAAATCCTCCTATTCAACTTTTTTAACTACAACATGAGTTCCTTCAATTTTTATAACCTGAACATTAGAATCCTTGGCGATTATCTCTCCTTCCAAACTATCCGCCCGCCATTTGTCTTCTTCAACTCTGACACGGCCCGTATTCTTATCATTATCAATTTCTTCTAAGACAACTCCCACCTTACCGATAAACCTGTCGGCTCCAATACCGGGGGGCTGTTTTTTGGTGTAGCGTTCCGCTAATCGCCTTGTGCCGGCTAAAAGGATGGCTGAGATAATCACAAAAGCCACTCCCTGCCAGACAACACTCAGTTCAAAAAAAGCGATAATGCCGGCTATAATGGCCGCTATACCGAACCAAATGAGAAAAAAGCCGGCTGTAAATATTTCACCGATAATCAATAGCACTCCGACTATCACCCATATCCACCACAATTCAAATTCCATTTACTTATACCTCCTGCCTTTTATTTTTTATGCTTCACAAGCCCCTTAACTAAAATAATTAGTCCTATTACAGCCAAAATAACAAAAATAACTAACCTCTTGATCCAGTTCTTAGATTTATCGACGTATTTTATTAAAAGCAGCGGAGATTCGTCTTCAGAGATAAGTAGTTTTGTAAAGCGTAACATCTTGCCCCTCCGAGGAACACTTACTTTTATAGGTAGTGCTCCTTTTTGTCTTATTTCATCCAGAGCATTCCTTTCGTATGAAACTTGCTGCCTAAATTGAGAAGTCAGAGATTTAGAAAGACGATCTACAGCTTCTTTTTTATCAGATATAACATTACTTATATCTCTATGGGCTATAGAAGTTGTTTCGGTTAAGTCGCCTGAAAAATTATAATAGGTATATTTTTTAGGCAGATACATGGACCAGAAAGCCTCACCGGTAGGAATATCTACTTCAGGTAACCGCACTTTTATAGTCCCGGCAACACCCATTTTACCGTTTTTTTGCAAATAAACAACTTCTACCGGAAACTGGGCTAAATCTTCACCGGCCAGTTGCGATTTTTCCAAGGGTATTAAGATAAATCCGGCTTTATCTCTGGCCGGTTTTACGGGTTTACCTGATACGGCAGCACTCCAAAGCTCAGCATTTTCAGGCAGCTTAATCCTTAAAAATTGTTTTACGTTGTTTCTGACATTGTACAGCGCTTTTGTAAGACGTTTACCATCTTTAGTATTTAAGGTGATGTAATTGGCTACATCAACCGTGGCAATTAGCACAGGTACATCCTGATGCCTGATGACTTCGACTTCTATGTCGTAACCATCTTTTAGATATTTAAAAGCCAACAGGATAGGGTTAGCGGTTTTATGCCAGATTACAGAGGGTAATTCTTTAACGTCAATAACCGTAGCCCCTTTTATTTTTTGAACTTTTAATTCAACGTTGGTAGCAGAGGCAATTCCTATAAAACCGATTTCTCTTTCAACACCGATGGTCTTAATCCGGGGCATCTGGGCCATAACCGTGCCATCACCTATACTTTTCTCATAGGAAATATTTATACTGTACTTCCCTTTTATGCCGAATTTAAAATAGATATCCACATATTGCTTGCCGTCTTTATTGCTTATTTTCCAGTCTCTTAAGTCCCTGCCGCTAACCGCCAAAACACTAACATCATCAGGCAGGCAAATTTTAAGGCCTGATATTTCCGCCTGTAAAATTGAATAGGAAATAGAACTATCACATTTTAAGATGCCTTCACCAGCCGCGGCAAAAGTATTTACCGTGCTGTAAACCTTGGGATCCATGATTACAAGTTTTATCTCATCTTTAGGCAGTGCCTTGCTCCAGCGGACATTGATGAAATTTGTCTGGGGCATTATCGCCCAGGTAACTGTTTTATTATCCTTGGTTTCGGTTTCTACTTTAATTGCATTACTGATAAAAACTTCTAAATTCTTTTCATTTATCTCAACTTCAAATTCAGATATCGGAGCCGGTAATACCTGAGAATTAAAAGCTCCGGGGCCGCCCTCTCTTTCCCTCTGAACCTTTTTTAAATATTCTATATCCAGTTTATACTTACCCGGTTTTTCAACTATGAGATAATACTTGTTATTTTTTGTGGTTACATAAGCACTGCCTCTATTAACGCTTACTTCAATTAAACCCACGCCCCGGCTATCAACCAGAGGTATTTCAGCCCCGCCTTTGGATATGACCTCAAAAACAATACTTCCCGTAATATCAACTATGTCTTCTTCGACAATAGCTTTATATTCAGTTGAGTAAATAGCGTAATTATTTTTAGAACTGTTTATGCCTTCATCAAAAATTAATCCTTCTTCCCGCTGGCGCTGATTCATCAATTGAATATTCTGAGAAGATACCTTGCCCTTATATTTAGCCTTAACTCCCGCGCAAGCG
>CBDUVS010000044.1:0-8677 GCA_965370735.1 uncultured bacterium
TAAATCTATATCTAATTCTTTTATAATTGCAACATCGCCGGCATCCATGCCACTATTTACCTTAAAAATAGTAACACCTGTCTTAGTCTCCCCGTTTATCAAAGCCCAGTTTATGGGTGCCGCTCCCCTGTATTTTGGTAAAAGCGAGGGGTGAATATTAAGAGAATATAGTTTGGGTAGCTCAAGAATTTCATTAGGCAAAAAACTACCGTAAGCGCAGACTACATAGATATCAGCCTCAATCTTTCTAAGTTCGCTTAGGGCATGCAGTGGTTTTTTATATTCAAGCACTTTTTGACCCTCGCTTATTGCTAATTTCTTTACGGGCGATTGCATTAATTCCAATGACCTGCCGCCTTTGCTGTCCGGCTGAGTTATGACCGCCTCAATTTTATGCTCACTCGCCAAAAGCCTTTTAAGCGGCTCCAAGGCAAACTCTGAAGTACCAAAATAAACTATTTTCATATACTTATTCATGATTATACAACTTATCATAACTGGTGCTTAAATTCAACTTAAATATGCTATAATTACGTATAACCTTATATATTGACAAAATTTACGCTTTTGCATATAATTATAGCAATAACACTAAATACAGACTGTAGACTGAAAAGCAGACTATAGACCATAGACTGTAGATTAAAAACGTAGAGCTGATGGCTCATAGCTCGTGGCTCATAGCAAATGCAAGAAGCAAGAAACAAGATGCAATAACCAAATTCAAACCCGCTTCGCCTGCAAAGCGAGGCGAGTAACCAAATTCAAATGCTTAAAACAAAAGCAATAATACAGACTGTAGACTGAAAAGCAGGCTATAGACATTTAATTAGGAGAAAATTATGGCTGACGCACCCAAAGAAATACCTCAGGAAATAAAAGCATATCTGATTAAAGCTGAAGACGCCTTTAAAAAGCATAATTATGATTATGCTATCGAGCTCTACAATAATGCCCTGGAATTGGATAAAACCATCAACCTGACGCGTCATTACCTGCATATAACTAAAATAAAGATGGCCCAGGAAAATCCGCCTTCATTTATTGCTTTGGGATTAAATAAGGCTAAGGGCCAGGCTATTGTTTTAAAGGCGAAAAAACTTGAATCCCGGGATAAGATGAATGAAGCTATAGATGAATACGAAAAAGCCCTTTCAGTAGACTCTTTAAATACTAAGACATTGTGCCGCATGGGCGGTCTTTTTGATCAGCTTGATAATAGGGAAGCCGCGATTATGACATTACAGGAAGCCCTGATGGTAAATCCTGATGATCTAACCGCCTTAAAAGAATTGGGCAGGCTCTTTAAAGAAAAAGAAGAATTTGATAAGGCCAGGCAATACTTCAGCCACGCGCAAAAGTTAAAACCTACCGACGCGGAAATCTTACAGGGATTGAAAGACCTCTCCGCCCTGCAGACTATAGATAGGGGCGGTTGGCAAGACCAGGATACATTCCGCGATAAAATCATAGATAAAGAAAAAGCTTCTGAATTGGAAATTGAGACCAGAACTTCCAAGTCAGCTGAAGATATAGAGTATCTCATTCAGAGCACTAAAAAACAGCTTGACTCAGAACCTGAGAATGTTAGCCTTCTATTTAAATTAGCCGGTAGCTATAAAGCCAAAGGTTCCCTTGTTGAAGCTAAAGAAGTTTATTCGCAAATCTTAACATTAAAGCCGCAAAACGAAGTTGCCTTAAGAAATATTGAAGATATAAACATTAAAAGCCTGGATGTTGACTTAAATAAATTAAAAGAATCCTTAAAAACAGACCCCGAAAATACCCAAATAAAGCAAAAAATTCAAGAAGTTGAAAATAAACAAAGTTTAATACATTTTGACCGCATAAAAAACCAAGTCTCAAAGCTGCCCAGCGACCTAGCCCTGCGTTTTAAATACGGTATGCTCCTTAAGCAAAAAGGAATGCTCAATGAAGCCATCAGCCAGTTTCAGGAAGCCGTTAAAGATCCCTCCAGGAGGTTAGACAGCCTTAATATAATTGGGGAATGTTTCAGAGATAAGGGTATGTTTGACTTAGCCGTTGCCCAGTTCAAGAAAGCTCTAACGCTTACCGGCGAAATTAATGAAAAAACTAAGATGATTATATATAATCTTGGTACAGCTTATGAGAAAATGGGCAAACATCAGGAAGCCGTTGGAGAATTCAAGAAAATCTACGAGGTAGACATCAGCTATAAAGATGTGGCTAAGAAAATCGAGCAAGCCTATCAAGGACACAAAGAATAACCAAGTTATGCCCTTTTACCCTTTCGGGCACAGGCAAGCAAGCCACCAGTCACCGGTCACAAGTAAAAAAGTAAAGAACAAAAACAACAAACACAGACTATAGACTAAAGAAAAATACAAGATACAATAACCAAATAATAACTAATAACCAAATTCCAACCCGCTTCATCCGCATCCGCCTCGGCGAACCGAAGGCGAGACGGGAAATAAGACAAACAACCAAATTAAAACAAAAACAACTGTTTGATTATTAGATATTGAAATTAAACGGCATCCAATTCAATTATAATTAAAACTTTTGAAGGAGTCTTATAAGCCGTGAGAACTTTGTCTAAGGCGGCTTTGACAGTTTTGAGTTTTTTAGCTTTAATATCAATTGAGGCCGCAAAAGCTCCCCGCTGCCTGTAAATATAAATCTCAGAGGCGTCGGGCGGATTAATTATTAAATCTTTTTTATTTACTTCATTTAACCTGTCAAATAAATCACTTGACGCTTTTTGTACTTTTAATTTATCGAGTGACCTTAAGTGAACTCTGCTAAGCGAAAAAAGCGGGGGCAACTTCAGGGCCTCTCTCTCTTTAAGTTCGAATTGCAAGAAGGACTCATAATCGTTATTTTTTAAAAATTCTAACGCTTTGAGGTTGGACAAAAAGGTCTGAATTAAAAAATTAGGGTTTTTGGACACGGAATAGTATTCATTTAAAAGCGTAAACATAAATGAAAATGATTTTTCCAAACCCCTAAAATCATTCTGATTAATAAGGCTCTCCAGGGATAAAGTTGCCAGGCAATCAGTGTTAGTAAAGTCAATACCGGCCCCTAATATTTGAGTTCCGATTAAAAAATCAATCCTACCTTTATTAAAAGCATCTATTATTTTAAATCTATCTTTAATTCGAGAGGCTTCGTCTATGTCCAAACGTTCAATTTTAGCGTTGGGAAATAAATAAGCCAGGTTGCTCTGCAGTTTCTGGGTACCGTAACCGAAAAATTTAACATAGGCTTTCTTGCAAGCGGAACATATCTTAGGCACACTTTGCGTATAATTGCAATGATGACAAACAGCCATCTTCTTATCATAATGATAGCTTAAAACGCAATCACACCGGGGACAAGTTAATATCTGCCGGCACTGCCGGCATTTTATGATACTCGCGAAACCCCGACGGTTAAAAAGAATAACTGCTTGTTTTTTATTCTCCAGGCACTTTTTAAGCGCTTCCTGGAACCTGTAAGACATAAACTTCTTGCGAGTGGTTATATCTTCTTCCGCGTTTAAATCTATTAGCTGGAAATTTTTAATAAGCGGTTTTGTTTTCAGTTCATTTATAACTTGAATATTTTTTTCTTTGGCTTGATAATAAGTATTTAATGAAAGATTGATACTTGCCTTTATTAGAGGAAAATCAGTCGCCCGAGCCCTAAATAATGCCGCCTGCCTGGCATCATAGCGAGGAGTATCAGGCCTTTTATAAAACTCTGATTCTTCCTGATCTAAAATAATTAGCCCCGGTTTTGTTATGTCTAAAAAAACGCATGACCTGGTGCCAATAATGACTGAAGCCTTATCATCGTATAATTTCTCTAAATTAATCTTATTTAGCTTCTGGGACTGTTGGCTTGAAAAAGTTATGAGCTCCTCGCCTAAATCCCCCGCAAGTTCTCTCCTTAAATACTCAACACCAAAGGCATCGGGAGAAAGCAGTAATATTTTCTTATCGGAATTGATTGTTTCTTTGATAATTTTTTTATAAATTTCAATTTTTTCACGGGAATTATTAAAAGAATAGAGTATCTCTTTAAAAGCGGCTTTATCTCCCCCTTTACCATTAGCCCTACATATAGAATCCACTTTATCAAAATTCTTAATAATGGACTTTTTGCTCTTTAGGGCAAAAGGGACACCGGCTTCCAGCATCTGCCCCCAGGAACAAAAGTAATAATCGGCAACTTCTTTAGTTAGTTTAAGTAAGGCTTGGCTATAAATAGCCTCAAAATCAACTAAACCCTCAATATAACTTAGTTTTTTAAAATTACTCTTTTCTTTTAGGGCGATGACAAAGGCAATGGTTCTTTTGCGCGCGAAAGAAACGCGAACCCTCTGCCCTATTTTTATATATTTGATTAGATCGTCGGGTATGTGGTAATCGAAAACTTTATTGATGGGTCTATTGACGGCAACTTCAGCTATCATTTGATTTTAAGATTTAATTCTTTCATTATAAGTTTCATGTCGCCCCAGACAGTGCTCTTTTCTTTTTGATTGCGTAATAAGTATGCCGGGTGAAAAGTAGGCATAAACTTAATGCCTTCATAAACATAAAACTTACCCCTTAATCTGGAAATTGGTGTTTCCACTTCAAGCAGTACCTGGGCCGCGAAAGTACCCAGGGCGCAAATAACTTCAGGCTTGATAATTTTTATCTGGCTTTTTAAGTGCGAAAGACAAGCCGTAATTTCGTCTCCTTTGGGGTTACGGTTAGCAGGAGGCCTGTCTTTTAAGATGTTGGCAATATAGATATCTTCCCTTTTTAATCCCATGGCTTCAATAATCTTAGTTAAGAGCTTACCGGATCTGCCCACGAAAGGCCTGCCCTGTAAATCTTCATCCCTGCCCGGAGCCTCACCCACAAACATGAGCCTTGCCTTGGGGCTGCCTTCTCCGAAAACAAGGTTAGTCCGGGTTTTATAAAGAGGGCATTTTTTGCACTTTAGAACTTTCGCTTTCAATTCTTCCATAGCCGCCGCTTTTTCTTTTTTATCGCAGGCACAATAATATTCTTCTATACCTAAATTTATATCCGTCTCAAGAGACATTTTTATTTCTTTCAATTCTTCAGATAATTTCTTTTGCAATTTCCACCATCCTATCGGCTGCCTTACCTCGAGCCTCATCCAAAGCGCTTTGCCTCATTTTTATAAGAATATCCCTGTTTTTTAAAACCTGACTGATAAATTCCACTATAGCCTGAGGGGTTTTTTTAGCAATCACCGCTCCTTTAGATGCCAGATAAGCGGCATTGCCTTCTTCCTGCCCGGGTATGGGCTTAATAACTACAGCCGGCAAGCCGGAAACCAGAGATTCTGTCAAGGTTATGCCCCCGGCTTTAGTAATAATTAAATCACTGACTTGCATTAACTCATCCACGTTATCGGCATAGCCTAACAAATTAACCTCAAACTCCAATTCTTTGGCGCAAACCTTTAACCTTCCAAGCAGTTCCAGGTTATAGCCGCAGACAAAAATCAAACTCAATTTATCTTTAAAATCCGCGAGCTTTTTAAGCAAATACTCATAAGGGCCTACTCCAAAACCGCCTCCCATAATCAGGATATATAGTTCTTTATTTTCTAAATTCAGTTTTTTGATTATTGACTTTTTATCCTTCGCGGCCGAAAACTTTAAATCAACGGGAATACCGGTTACTTCTATTTTCTCTTTAAGGACACCGTCATTGATTAAATCCTCCTTAGCGCGTTCACTGGCCACCAAAAACTTATCAGTCTCGTTGCTCAACCAATAAGAGTGCACTCTATAATCTGTAATTACAGTTACAAGTTTGCTTTTGATTTGAGACTTTCTTTTGAGCTCCCCCGCCATGGAAGAGGCATAAAAGTGGGTTGAAATAATAACGTCAAATTTCTCATCTTTAAGATACTTTATAAATTCGGGGCAATTACAGCTTTCAATAAATAATTTAAGCTTTTTTGTCAATCGGCAAAAAATCCGGTTGTTAGACATTAAAAAAAGCAGTGCCCAAATCCAGGTTAAATGCTTGACGGCAAAGATATATAATCCGGGATAAGCCACCCGCGTCAAGGAGTTACATTTATCAAGCATATCTAAATAAACTACCTCATCAGAGGTGTTTTTGGCTTTATAAGCGTTGTAAATAGCTTCAGCCGCCTTCTTATGGCCAATCCCGGCAGAAGCATAAACGATAAGTACCTTCATTTAATATCCTCACTAAGGAGCCATAAAACCGCCTCCTTGAGATCTTTTTTAATGCAATCGGGTTTAGTTTGCCAATGCTTTACATCAGCTTCTTTAGTCTTGCCGCATAAGACCAATATCGTTTTACAGCCTATATTTTTCCCGGCAATAACATCGCTTTCTTTATCACCGATAAAGTATATCCGGCTGACATCAATATCCTTTTCATCTAAGACTCTTTTAAATAAACCTGTCTTCGGTTTACGGCAGGAGCAGTTATCGCTGTCCGCGTGTAGGCAATATTCTACACGGGAAATTTTAGCCCCGGCTTTTTCAATAGCTTTAACCATTTTATCATTTACCCGATTAAGCTCATTCTTGGTATAAATCCCCTTAGCTATACCGGCCTGATTCGAAATAATCACAATTTCATATCCGGCCACAGTTAAGCGCTTTAAAGCCTCAAGGACACCGGATAAGAATTCAAAATCCTCACTCCGGCTGACATAAGTATTTAAATCTTTATTTATAACCCCGTCTCTGTCTAAAAAGATTAGTTTCATAATTTTATTTATAGAATAAGCGGATACGGTTGACGACGTATTCCTGTTGTTTTTTAGATATCTGAGGATAAATCGGAATTGAGATAACCTCTTTAGCGGCTTTTTCAGTTAGAGGCAAATCACCCTTTTTGTATTTTAAACCTTTATAAACGATTTGTAAATGTAAGGGTATCGGATAATATATTGCCGCGTCAATTTTATTAGAGCGCAGGTAACTCAATAAGGCGTCTCTTTTTTTAACCCTCAAAGTATAGAGGCAGTAGCTTGACTCTACCCCTTTCATCTGCCGGGGAATAACTTCCGCTAAGCCGTTTTCTCTAAAGAGCTCGTCATAATATTTCGCGGCCGCTCTTCTGGCTTTGAACCACTTTTTGATATAACACATCTTCACTTTTAAGATTGCCGCCTGCAGTTCATCAAGACGGCTATTATACCCATCAATAATGTGGTTATACTTTGTAACAGCCCCATGAATTCTCAATTTAAGCATAAACTCATAAAGCTTTTTGTCATTGGTAGTTAGCATACCGGCGTCGCCGTAAGCGGATAGATTTTTTGTGGGAAAAAAGCTAAAGCATCCTACGCGGCCTAAACTGCCGACAGGCTTACCTTTATAAACAGCTCCGAAGGCCTGAGCGGCATCCTCAATAACCGTGAGTTTATATTTTTTGGCAATTTTTATAATAGGGGCCATATCAGCCGGCTGGCCATAGAGATGCACAGGAATGATAGCTTTAGTTTTTTTGGTTATAGCTTTTTTAATTTTATCAGGATCAATATTATAAGTCTCAGCGTCAATATCAACAAAGACCGGTTTTGCCCGCGATTTAATGATAGCTTCCGTTGTCGCTATATAAGTAAAAGCTGTAGTAATAACTTCATCACCAGGCTGTAATCTTATCGCGGCCAGAGCCACTTTAAGAGCATCTGTGCCTGAAGCCACACCAACTGCATAACGGCATTTAGAAAACCCGGCTATTTCATCTTCTAAACTTGAAACATTCTCACCTAAAATAAATCTTCCGCTTTTTAGAACCAAACCAACGGCCTTATCTACTTTTGTCTTAATGCTCTTGTATTCACTCACTAAATCAAGAAATGGCACTCTCATTTAATTTTTCTCCTTAAAAGGCCTGGCTATGGCCCAGATATCCGGCCCCCAGAATTTTTTGCAGGCAATTGAAATAAGATTACTCGATCCATCCTCGCACCAAATACGCGACTTTAAACCGGCCTTATCTAAATGCCTTTTTAGCGTTGCCGGACTCTGTTCATTGATATGCATATCCAAACTGTAATTATAATAATCCCTGATATAAGCCAAGTCAAGGTAGGCAATAACCTTTTTAAAAGTTCCACCACCCTCAGGGGCCTTATACGGTTTTTTGCCGTTAAGCCTTTTAACAATGGTCGCGGGTATTTTAAAAAATCTCTTTAGGGGATATTCAAACTTGAGCCAATTGACATTGGGGGCTGTGTGAATGATAATTCTACCTTTAGCCGAAAGATGTTTTTTAATTTTGGTAAATAACTTTTGAAGTTGTTCATCCGTCAAATGCTCAACTATATCCGTCAAAAAACAACAATCAAATTCCGCTTCTAAACTTAAACCTGAAACATTAGAACATAAAAGCTTGCCCTTAGCTTTTAGCTCGCGAGGCAACTCATTTAAGGCGGCTCGGGCTATTTTTAAAGCATCCTGACTATAATCAATACCTGTTGCCGAAGAAGCCCCTTTTAAAAGTGAATAATATACCAACTCTCCCCTGCCGCAGCCAACATCGAGCACGCTTTCACCCTCTTTTAAATCAGCTCTTCTAAAAACCTCTTCAAAACGGTTATCCATCCGCCGGCTTTTAAGGCTTTTAATGAAATTATCCAATTTACCATCAAAGGCGTTAGTATAATATTTACCGGCGTATATAGAGCT
>CBDUVS010000045.1:0-8605 GCA_965370735.1 uncultured bacterium
TATGCTCTTCGCCTTTTGCTGATAGCTGACAGCCGATAGCTGTAAGCTTTTTGCTATTTGCTATTTGCTATACGCTCTACGCTATTTTGTACTTGCCGCGGATAATTCAATAGCTAATTTTATAGCCGCTGTCATCGTAGTTTCTCTGGCGATAAACTTTGAAGCGATATCATAGGCTGTGCCCGAAGAACAGGAAGTTCTTATATAGGGTAACCCCAAAGTTAAATTTACAGCCTGATCGCGTAAAATCATCTTTAAAGCAATCAAGGCTTGATCATGGTACATCACAATCAGGGCATCAATTTTTTTGTGGTAAGCATCATAGAAAAGTTTCTCAGCGGAAGCCGGCCCCAAAACGTTTATTTTCTTCCTGCGGGCCGCGGTTACTGCCGGCTTTATGATTGTCTTTTCCTCATTTCCAAAAAGGCCATTATCTGAAGCGTGCGGATTGAGCCCGCAGACCCCGATAGAAGGCTTCTTTATCCTGAAATAATCTTTAAGATATTCTTGAGTTAGTTCAATCTTCTCGAGTATGTCTTTGCTCTTTAGGCTCTGAGCTACCTCAGAAAGGGGTATGTGCGTCGTTACCAGAACAACTTTAAACTGCCCGGCGATAAAACTCATCGCGAACTCTTTAGTTTTAGAAAGCTTGGCTAGAATTTCCGTGTGCCCTCTCCAATTATACCCCGCTAAATTTACCGCGTTTTTATTTATAGGGGCTGTTACAAGGGCATGAACAAGATTTTTCTTAATTAGGCCGTCAGCTTCCAAGACATACTCAGCCGACGCTTTGCCGCAAAGTTTAGTGGCTTTGCCAAGGAAGTATTTCTTTTTTCCAATAATATTTAAATCAAAAAGATTAATACTTTTTTTTAGATTTTTTAAATCATTTTTGCTGACTGTTTCATATTTACACAGATGCTTAATTTTGTTTTTTAATTTATTTCCGGCATTATCGAAAACAGTTTTATCACCGATAATTATGAATTTTATTCCTCTCGCCTTAATGGAGGATAAGCTTCTTAATATCAATTCCGGCCCGATACCGGCAGGATCCCCTGACGTAATAGCAATAACTTTATTATTTAACCGAGATATAGGCATTTTCTTTTAACTCAGTCATCCATTCATCAAAACGTTCTTTGGCTTTTTCTTGAAAAAGATAATTTTCTATCTGCGGCCTGGCTTCGTCAAAACTTTCAGTACCCGCTTCCCTGAACGCGTTAATCTTAAAAATATGATAACCTACAGGAGTTTCTATAGTTTTTGAAATTTCACCCGGTTCTAAACTAAAAATTACCTCATTAATCTTCTTCATCATCTGACCCTTGTTAATATATCCCATATCTCCCCCCTCTACCGCTGAAGGATCTTGAGAATATTCCCTGGCCAGTTTAGAAAAATCTTCACCTTCCGCTATTTTAAGCTCAATCATTTTAATCTTCTTGAGACTATCGTTATTGGCTTCCGGATCTTTTTCGTTCTTGCGGATCATAATAGTCATCACTTTCACTTGGGCTGGAACATCAAAATCATCTTTATTTTTTTCATAAAAAAGAGCGGCTTCTATGGGAGTAACATTTACCCTCGAACGAACCTCTCTATTAATCATCTTCTTAATCATGATTTGCTCTCTATATTTTTCTTTTAAATCGGCTATAGTTAAACCCTGAGAAGCCAGAATGCTCTTAAACTCTTCGTTATTAGTGAACTGCGATTTAATCTGCTCCAGTCTTTCATTAACTTCTTCATCCGTTGCCGGCATACCTATCTTCCGGGCTTCCTGCAAAATAAGCTTATCTTCAATTAACTGATAAAGGATATTTTTCTTGGCTTCATCTATTTTCTTTAAAAGTTCTTCGTCGCTGTGGGTAGATTTATACTGAGTATATATAGGCAGCAGGATAGCGTTTAGCTCTGCATGGGTAATTACTTCATCATTTACCACCGCTACTATACCATCAACAATCTCAGCTTTAAGGCAAGTGGAATAAAATAAAATTATACATAGTAATATAAGTGTTACGATTTTCTTCATGGGGTTTCCTCCCTTAAATGAAACCATGACTTACGTGACTGCCAAGAAACGTAAATCATACGGCCGAATTAATCCTCCATAGTTATTTTAAGCCCGGAATCTAAATTTGTAAACTGACTAATTACATTTAATCGTTTTTTTGCCTTTTCGTCAATGGATTTATCAGCCGGAAATAATAAATAACAGTAACCCTCCCGGGTAAGCCTTCCCGCGCGATCCCGGAAACGATTCAAACAAATTATCTCTTCTTAACTTTATATTTCATAAATCCGCTGGTTTTTGTTTCCTCCAGCTTTTGGTTCATTTTTTTAATAAGTAAAATTTCTACGCCCTCAAGACTTTCCGCGGTTCTTAAAGCCGCGTCGGGATCCACGAACACAGCAGTCGCCAAAATATCAGCCTCAAGACAGCTTGAGGCTATAACGGTGACTGATACCACATTTGATTTTAGTTTTTTTTCTATTGTCCTAATAATATGCGCTCTCAGGTAATTGCCCGAAGTTGCCGCCGCCATATTAGTTAAATATATTTTATCCCTTATTTTATCTTTTTTTGAAGGGTTTCTTATTCCTATGCCCCACTTGCCGCCTCTATAATTACCTGAAGCATATATATCCCCGCCGGCATTTACTAAGGCATCGTTAAACCCGCGTGAACGTAAAGCCGCTATGGCTCTGTCAACGGCATAACCTTTGGCGGCCGCTCCTAAATCTATTTTTACCTTTTTGTTTTTAAAGTAAACTGTTTTTTTCTTTGCATCTAAAACAACTTGTTTATATCCATCGGCTTCACCTAAAGAAGTTGCCGTTACATCAAAAGCACCCCCGGTAAATTCTGAAAACTTCTGACAAGTCTCAATTAAATAAAAAAGCTCATCTGATGTTTCAACAGGCTTAACTGAGGCTTGAGCATTCAATTTATTAAGCAAACTATCTTCTTTAAAATAGCTCATAACATTTTCTATACGCTTTATTTCACCAAAAGCGGCTATGATTGCTTTATCTGCCGAGACAATATCGTGAGTCCCAACACTAATGGAAACCGTTGTGCCTAAAAGTAATTCACTTTGAGTAATATAACTCGCGCACCAGCAGCCAGACAATAAAAGCGCCAGAATTATCAGCGGCGCTTTTAATGTAAAATTAAAAAAGTGTTTTTTGTATGTACTTTTAAACATTTATAAAACTTTAGCTATTGCGGATTTTATAACCTCACTGGCGCTTTTTAGCTTGTCATTTTCATCCTGGGTCAAGTCAACCTCAATTATTTCCTCTATGCCGTTTTTTGAAAGTCTTACCGGCACACCCAGGCAAACATCGCTAAGGCCGTATTCACCTTCTAAATAAACAGAAACAGGAAGAATTTCTTTTTTGTTATTTACAATTACATCAATCATTTTATAAACGCTCATAGCCGGCGCGTAATAGGCACTGCCGCCTTTAAGATGGGCAACTATCCTGCCGCCCTGGTTCCTGGCCTTTTCAAGGAGAGCCTCTGCCGCGGGTTCGTCGATTACTTCCAGGATATTTTTACCATCAATAGTAATTTTGCTTTTTAAGGGCACCATGGAATTACCATGGGTACCTAAGATCATTGAATCTATATCGGCTATGTCTTTTTTTAGTTCTTCCGAAAGAATAACTGCCAGCCTGGCTGAATCAAGAACACCAGCCATTCCAAAAACTCTTTTTCTATCAAAACCACTTACCTTATACGCCAGATAAGTTGTTACATCCAGAGGATTAGTCACCATGATAATTATAGCTCTGGAATTAACTTCTTTTATTTTAGCTATAACCTCTTTAATTATACCGGCATTCTTCAAAAGCAGGTCTTCGCGGCTCATTCCCGGTTTTCTTGCCAAACCGGCGGTAACTACAATTAAATCCGCGTCTTCAATCGCTTCATAGGAGTCACTGCCAACAGCTTTTTTATCTAAGCCAAAAACACCGCAGGTATCATTTAAATCAAGGGCTTTGCCTATAGCTAAATCAGCGTTTATATCAATTAGAGCTACATCAGCCAGATTATCATGTAAAATTTTAAAAGCTATAGTCGAGCCAACGTTACCTGCTCCTATAATGCCAATTTTCATATTTATCAGCCCTCCGCTATCAGCCTTCAGCTTTTTAGTTTTTTCTTTAACCCAAATATCATAGCAGAAATTTCATTACATTCACTAAGTAAACTATTTGTCTCATCATTACTGCAATACTTAAGCCTTTTTGCAACTTCGATTCCACACACAACTTCATACGAAGACCTTAAAGATATATTTAGAAATCTATTAAATTCATTATCTGAACCTGAACCGCTTCCTTCTGCTATATTTAAAGCTACAGATGTAGCGGCTCTTCTTAGTTGACTTGCCAAGCCATATATTTCTCTTGCTGGAAATTTCTTTGTGATTTTATAAACTTTTTCAATAAAATCCATTGCTTTGCACCAAACTTTTAGTTTTCGAAATTTTTGCTCTCTCATAATAAACTTTCCGCTTTCAGCCCTTAGCCATTACCAAGAAATTCTAAGTTGATAGCTGATAGCTGATAGCTGATGACTGATAGCTTTATAACTTCTCAATTATCGCGTCCGCCATTTGACTGGTTCCGACCGCCGAAGGATCATTCCTATCTTCTTTTAAATCATAAGTAACCGCTTTACCTTCAGAAATAACCTCTCTAACCGCGCTCTCAAGCCTGTCTGCCGCCGCGTCTTCTTTAAGATACTTTAACATTAAGGCGGCGGAGAGAATCATAGCGGTAGGATTAACTTTATTTAAACCCGTATACTTCGGAGCTGAACCGTGCGTAGCCTCAAAAACAGCACAATCATCACCGATATTTGCCCCCGGAGCTAAACCCAAGCCACCCACCAAACCGGCGCATAAATCGGAAATAATGTCTCCGTAGAGATTAGGTAAAACCAAAACATCAAAATTATGCGGCCTCAAAACAAGCTGCATACATAAATTATCAACAATGTTATCAGTAAACTCTACGCGGCCATCATATTCCCCGGCGACCTCTTGAGCCGCCCTTAAGAATAAACCGTCGGAAAATTTCATGATGTTGGCCTTATGAACAGCCGTTACTTTCTTTCTGTTATTTTTTAAGGCATATTCAAAAGCGAATCTTACAATTCTCTTTGTTGCCGTCTCTGAAATGGGCTTTATACTTATACCGGAATCTTTGAGTATTTTCTTAGATGAGAGTTGCTCTATTCTTTCAATAAGCTCCAAAGTTTCCTTTTTGCCTTCTTCGAACTCTATGCCGGCATAGAGGTCTTCCGTATTTTCTCTTACAATTACTAAATCAACATTATTATAAGGTATATTGAGCCCGGCATAACTTTTACACGGCCTCAGACAACTATATAAATCAAGCCTCTGTCTCAACGCCACATTAACCGAACGAAACCCGGTGCCAACCGGGGTTACTATAGGCCCTTTTAGAGCAATTTTATTTCTCCTTATCGACTCAATAACATTATCCGGCAAAGGAGTTCCTTCTTTTTCAATAACCGCGCTGCCCGCTTCAACTACTTCCCATTCAATATCTACTTTAGTCGCCTCAACACATCTCCTCGCGGCCTCACTGACCTCAGGCCCGATGCCGTCTCCCGGTATAAGTGTAATTTTGTATTTACTCAAAATTGAAATCCTCCATGTTTATTAAAATGCTTTACTATTGAACCGTCTCTGATAACCTCTTCCATAAATGGCGGCAAGGGATTAAATTTAATTTCAAAGTCTTTAGTTCTATTTTTTAAGGTACCCGCGTCTAAATCTAATTCCAGTTTGTCCATATCGGCAATATCATCAGTCTCAGCCTCGATAAGTATAATACCCAGATTAAAGGCGTTACGATAAAAAATACGAGCAAAGCTTTTGGCAATAATCGCCTTTATGCCCGCGTATTTTAGAGCCAAAGGCGCCTGTTCTCTTGAAGAACCACAACCGAAGTTAGAACCGGCTATAATAATACTTCTGCCGCCGGCTCTTTTTAAAAAATCCGGTTCCAGATCATTAAAAACATATTTAGCTAATTCTTTAGGATCCTGAATTTGGAATTTATATCGGCCTGAAATTATATAATCAGTATTAACATCGTTGTCCTGTTTAAGTCTGATAACCCGGCTTTTTAATTTCATTTTATATATCTCCTGGGATCCGTTATCTTTCCATTGATTACGCTCACAGCCACAGTCGCCGGTGAAGCCAAATATATAAAGGCTTTAGGATTGCCCATTCGGCCTTTAAAATTTCTGTTAGCCGTTGAAATAACCACTTCACCATCAGAAGGAACACCTTGGTGGGTTCCCACACAGGGGCCGCAACCCGGAGGTAAAATTGTGGCTCCAGACTCAATTAAGCATGAGATCAGGCCTTGGGCAAGAGCCTCTAAATATATATTATTCGATGCCGGCGCGACCAAAAATCTTACATCAGGGTGCACCTTTTTATTTTTCAATATAGAAGCCGCGATTCTTAAATCTTCCAGACGGCCGTTAGTACAAGTACCAATATAACCCTGATTAATTTTCACATCACTAACTTCTTCAACTGTAGCCGTATTATCAACTGTGTGTGGTTTAGCTACCATAGGAACTATTTTTGAAGCATCATATACTTTTATCTCACTATAAATCGCGCCATCATCACTTATTACCGGCTTACATGGTTTACGGCAATACTTCTCCAGCCAGTCAAAAGTCTTCTCATCGGCCCCCATAATACCTGCCTTAGCCCCTACTTCAATAGCCATGTTGGATATAGTAAAACGCGCGTCCATACTTAAGTTTCTAATAGTTTCTCCGGAAAATTCAATAGCTTTATAAGTGCAGCCGTCAGACTTAACATCTCCGGCAATATGTAAAATTATATCCTTGGAATAAACTCCTTTGGCAAGCTCGCCGTCAATCATCATTTTAACCGTTTCGGGTACCTTAAACCAGGTTTTAGCGCTGGCGACAATAATACTCAAATCGGTTGAACCCATACCGGTTGAAAACGCGTTCAAAGCTCCGTAGGTGCAGGTATGTGAGTCGGCTCCAACAATTAGATCACCACAGGTAACATGGCCTCCCTCGGGAATTACCTGATGACAAACACCGCAACCGATATCATACATATTAATTTTGTGCTTTTTAGCAAAACCGCGCATCTTATTGTGGATTTCTGAAACTCTTTCGTTCGGACTCGGTGCCGAGTGGTCAATAACCATGCAAAAATTATCTTTTTCTGCCACTTTACTTTTTTTAAGTTCACCGAACGAATCAATTATAAGCCCGCTTGTACCGTCCTGGCCAAAACAAAAGTCAACTTTACATATAGCCAGATCGCCGGCCTTCAAATCCTTCGCGGCGTGATTACTTAAAATTTTCTCAGCAATAGTTTTTCCCATCTCAGCTCGCGAATGCCTCCCTCAGCCTGGCTATCCCTTTTTCAATCTGCTCAATGTCACATGAAAAACTGAATCTTAAATAATACTCCTGGCCAAAAGCTATGCCGGGAATAACCGCTATTTTTTGTTCCTTTAAAAGCTTATTGGCCAAATCCATGGAATTCATATTAGTTTCTCTTATATTGCAAAAACAATAAAAAGACGCCTCGGGCAATTTACATGAAAATCCCTTAACTGAATTGAGGCCTTTAACTATTAACTTGCGCCTTACATTAAATTCAGAAACCATATTTCTGATTATAGACTCATCACAACTTAAAGCCGCGTAAGCCGCTTTCTGACTAATGGAAGCGGGATTTGAGGTTGAATGACTTTGTAAATTCTTAATCTTGGAAGCTATGGCTTCAGATGCCCCTAAATAACCAATGCGCCAGCCGGTCATAGAATAAGCCTTTGAGACACCATTTACCGTAATAGTTCGCTTATAAATGTCTTTACCTAAAGAAGCGATAGAAACATGTTTTTTGCCGTCATAAATTATCTTTTCATATATTTCATCGCTGATAACATAAAGATTATTCTTTACAGCCACTTCGGCAATTTCCTCTAATTCGTCTCGCGTGTACATCGCCCCCGTGGGGTTGGAAGGACTATTTAGAAGCAGTATTTTAGTTTTATTGGTAATATATTTTCTTAAGGTTTCCGCTTTAAATTTAAACCCGTTTTTTTCTAATGTCTTTATTACTATGGGCTGCCCCCCGGCAAACTTTATCATCTCCGGGTAGCTTACCCAGTAAGGAGCGGAAAAAATAACCTCATCCTTTTCATCGCAGAGGATCTCCATAATGTTAAACAAAGAATGTTTAGCTCCGCAGGAGACAACAATTTGATTTTCATCATAATCAATACCATTATCATTTCTAAACTTCCGGCAAATAGCCTTCTTTAAAAATGGTGCTCCGGCTGCCGGCGTATACTTAGTAAAACCTTCTTGAATGGCCTTAATGGCCGCTTGTTTGATTTGATAGGGTGTATCAAAAAATGGTTCCCCGGCGGCAAAATTTACCACATCCTCTCCGTCCGCCTTCATCTTTTTAGCCTTAGAAGTAATGGCTAAAGTCGGAGAAGCCATTATAGCTTGCGCTCTTTTTGAAAATTCCACTGT
>CBDUVS010000046.1:0-8325 GCA_965370735.1 uncultured bacterium
GGCGGCATTATGGTGGCTGTTGAGAATTATCCGCAGCTTAAAGCCAATGAAAACTTTATGCAGCTTCAGAGATCTATGAATGAAATTGAAGAACAGATTTCAGCGGCCAGGCGTACTTATAACGCGGTTGTAACCGATTATAATAATGCCGTTGAAATGTTTCCTACGAATGCCATGGCTTCTATGATGAAATTAGCAACAAGAAATCTTTTTGAAATTCCGGAAGCTCAGAGGAAAAATGTCAACGTCAAAGAACTTTTTAAAAAGTGAGTTAATATAAAGCGATATGAGAAGCTTAGAAGAACTTGGTAATTATTACAATACGGCATTAATGCCCAAACTTTTAAAGCTGGAAGAACAACGTAAGAAAGTATTAAAAAAAGTATGCCTGGTTAACGGTATTGTTATTGTCTTGTTTACCGGCATGTTGGTACTTTTTTTTGTGATTAAATTTCCGCCGCAAGCTATATTTTTTGGAGGTTTTATAGCTGTCGCGGCGGTTGTCGGTATATATAAATGGCTGGTGAATGATTATGTAAAGAATTTTAAAAGCGGAGTAATTGAGAATATTATTCGTTTTATTGATGCTAATTTGAAATATCAAAGGGCTGCCTATGTCCCCGCCGGTGATTTTATTAAAAGTAAAATTTTTAACAGGCACCCGGACAGGCATAAAGGTGATGATTATGTCAGCGGCCAGGTGGGTAAAACCAGAATAGAATTTTCGGAAATTCACTCGGAATATGAAACCAGAGACTCAAAAGGTAATAGGCACTGGCATACGATTTTTAAGGGTTTATTTTTTGTTGGTGATTTTAATAAACATTTTAAAGGTATTACGATTGTCCTACCGGATGTAGCAGAGCGTTTATTTGGGGGTTTTGGTAATTTCCTGCAGAAAATGAATGTTTCAAGGGGGCAGCTAATTAAGTTGGAAGACCCCGAATTCGAAAAAGAATTTGTAGTTTACGGAGATGATCAAGTAGAAGCCCGTTATATTTTATCTACCAGTCTCATGAAACGCATTGTTGATTTTAAGAAGAAAACGGGTAGAAAAGTATTTTTATCGTTTGTGGGTTCGAAAATATATGTGGCCATAGCCTTCGCGAAGGATTTATTTGAGCCCAGAGTTTTTAAAAGCCTGATTGATTTTTCACAAGTTGTTGAATATTATCAGGACTTAGAGTTGGTAATAGGTATAGTGAAAGACTTAAATTTGAACTTAAGAATCTGGACAAAGGAATAAATTGCTATATTTTTTATTATTTGTTGTTCTTGTTTTTTTATGGCTTTTTTTATACGTAAAACACCTGGAAAAAAAGACAGTTTTCTTCCCGGAAAGGGAAATTCTACTTAACCCCGGGGATATGAGTTTATCGTATGAGAATGTTTTTATTAAAACGGATGACGGTATAAATCTTAACGGCTGGTATTTACCACACGATAAAGCAAAAGATACTATTTTGTTTTTTCATGGTAACGCGGGTAATATAAGCTACCGGCTTGATAAGATGATGGTTGTCAGGTCCCTGGGTTTTAATATTTTCATGGTTGATTATAGAGGGTTTGGCTTAAGCCAGGGGCATCCAACGGAAGAAGGATTATATCTGGATGCCGAAGCCGCCTATTCTTATCTAAAAGATATTCGCGGAATTGATGCTGAGAAAATCATAATTTACGGTTCATCTTTGGGCAGCGCGGTCGCGGTTAATTTAGCCGCCAAAGAAGACAGCAAAGCTATTATACTGGAAGGGGTTTTATCTAGCGCGAGAGACGTGGCAGCCAGGCGCCATCCGTATTTACCGTCTTTCGCTTTTTCGTATAAGTTTGACTCTTTAAAGAAAATAAAACAGGTTAAAGCGCCGAAACTTTTTTTACATTCAGCTAATGACGAAGTCTTGGATATAGAAATGGCAATTAAACTTTTTAATGTAGCGCCAAAACCTAAAAAATTTATAAAGCTTCTTGGTGAGCATGCAACCTGTTATACTGAATCGAAAGATGATTATGTTAAAGCAATCGGAAGTTTTGTAAATGAGATAAAAAAAGATCATTCTAAAAATTAAGACACAAGTACAAAGTCACCAGTCACAAGCAAACAAAAAACAAGATACAAAATACAAGAGATAAAATATACCCTAACGAGCACAAGAAAGAACCAAACAATGAAAGCACTTACAGAGCATCTCTGGTTTTGTACGGAGACAAAAAGGGCATTTATTAATATTACCCCGCGGATTGAAGAATTAGTTGAAAAAAGCGGTGTTAGAGAAGGTCTGTGTTTGGTAAATGCCATGCACATTACCGCCAGTATTTTTATTAACGATGATGAGTCCGGTTTGCATTATGACATGGACAAATGGCTCGAAGGTTTAGCTCCTCATGAACCGGTTTCAAGTTACAAGCATAATGTTGGCGAGGATAATGCTGATGCTCACTTGAAACGTTCCGTAATGGGGCGTGACGTGGTTGTGGCTATCACCAAGGGTAAGCTTGATTTTGGCCCGTGGGAACAGATTTTTTACGGGGAATTCGACGGGCAAAGAAAGAAAAGAGTTTTAGTAAAGATTATTGGAGAATAATTAACTTCATCGGAGGAAAATTAAATGAAAGTATTCGCGTCATCTATTGAGAAAAACAATTCTGAGTTCAGGCCGGAAAACGTTTTAAATGACGACCCCCTTTTAAGATGGTCGACCGTACCACATCAGGATCCGCAGTGGATATATATTGATGCCGAAGCGCCGGTTGAGTTCAATGTAGTTACTATAGTTTGGGAAACGGCCTTTGGCGAAAAGTATGAAATTCAGATTTCTGATGATGCCAAAGAATGGAAAACTATTTTTAAAGAGGATAAAGGGTCCGGTGGTACTGATGTAATCTATGTCGGTAAACAAAAAGCGCGTTATCTCAGGATGTATGGCATTAAACATGGCGCTTCCCGGGGTTTTTCTATTGTTAAATTCAAATTTGAATTTTTAGATGATAAAGCGGCTCCGGCAGCCCCCAAAGAACTAAGCGCTGTTTCAGGAGATAAGGTGGTTTTTTTAGATTGGGATAAAACTAACAATGAAATTGACTTCCATGGATACAATGTTTATAAAGCTGTAGATGAAAAAGGGCCATTTAAGAAGATAAATCACGCAGTTTTAATTACAACCCAGCTTAAAGATTCTGAAATAGAAAATGATAAAAACTATTATTATCACGTGAAAGCGGTTGACTATCCGCAAAACGAAAGCAAACCTTCAAAGGTAATACAAATTACGCCAAAAGCCGACAGCCTAATATCTCAGGAGAAAAAACATCTTTTTGATATTCCGGCCTGTGCCTGGCAGAGGTATTTAGGAGATATCCCCTATGATTGTTATTCATCAAGCCCTGATAGGGGGATAGCCTTGGGAGGTTTTGGTGCCGGGTCATTTATGTATTCAATTAGTGGTTCTTTTGGGCCGTGGGCTATGAAGATTGCCGGTTATTTTGAAGACTGGCTGCAGGGAGGAGCTTTTCACCTTTATGAGAAATCGAATGAAGGAACAAAAGTTAAATGCCTCTCTACTAATAAAAGCCTTAAGAAATCATGGGATAAATTAAAACCGGGTGAAGGTAAATATTTCGCCTTGCAGCCGATAGGCTGGACAACATATAACGGTTTTAAGGTTAATGTCGAAAGTGAATTTTTCTCACCTGTTATCGCTAATAATTATAAAGAAACTTCTTATCCTGTAGCGCTCTGGCAGTGGAAGTTTTTTAACCCCACAGACGAAGAAATTGAATTATCGTTAATGTTTAGCTGGCCGCAACCACCCTTTGAATATCAAACAAGAACAGGTTTTAAAAATGTATTTAAAGAAAATGGACGCATAAAAGGTATTGTCTTAAAGGCTAACAGCCCTGAGAATACACCGGAGACGGAAAATACCGAGTGGTGCCTGGCGGCTGATTGCCAAGAAGGTATAGAATTTAGCTATGTCCAGAGCTGGAATAATAATTCCGACGGCAAGGATCTCTGGGATGATTTTAAAGATGATGGTAGGCTTTCCGATAAAGAGTTGGATGATTCTTATTCGGGAGCGGCTATATGTCTGAATGTAAAATTAAGGCCTAATGAAGAAAAATCCATTCCTTTGGCTTTGAGTTGGGATTATCCTGTATGTGAGTTTTCCACTCATTTAAAAGAGGGAACGAAGTGGTATAAGAAATACACAGAATTCTTTTCAAAAGACGGCAATCAGAGCTTTGAGATTGCCCAGGAAGCTCTTAAGGCCAGAGAAAATTTAAGGCGGCAGGTTAGTGATTGGATGATGCCGGTAATAAATAATGAAAATTATCCTACATGGCTTAAGACAACGGCTTTTAACGAGCTTTATTATTCTCAATTCGGCGGTTGTTTTTATGAAGCCGGTATAAAGAAAGGCCATGACGGTAAATATTTGAATAAGAGGCCGGCTTCAAGCAGGTATTTTATTTTAGAATGTATGACGTATAGATATTGCAATACCTTTGATGTCAGGCATTATTCTTCGATAATTTATGCCAAACTCTGGCCTGAAATTGAAAAGGAGATCCTGCTTTCCTGGTCTGATGCCGTTTTAAATGATGACCCTGAGCATCAGGTGCCTCATGATTGCGGCGGCCCTTGGGGTGACCCGTATTTCGCCTGGGATGATTACGGTACCAATAAGCTGCACTGGAAGGATTTACATTCCAAGTTTATTCAGCAGATATGGAGGTACTATTATTTATATAAAGATAAAGAATTCCTTAAATATGCCTGGGATGCTTGTAAGGCCACCTACGGTTATATGAAAAAGACCGACACTGATGGAGACGGTTTGCCTAATAATTCAGGTTCGGATAACACTTATGATGCCTGGGGCCTTTGGGGAACTTCATTATTGTGTGGAGGCCTATGGGTCGGTGCTTTAGAGGCCATGAAACAAATGGCCGTGATATTTAAAGATCCTATATTAAGTGAGATTCAGGAGTTGCTTAAAAAAGGCAGAAAGAATCTTGATGAAAAACTTTGGCATGAAAAAGGCGGATATTACAAAATAGATACGGAATCTAAATTCCCGACAGCTATTATGGCTGACGGCTTAAATGGACAACGCTATTGTGAATGCTATGGTTTAAATGATATTCTACCAAAAGAAAGGATAGTTTCCCATTTAAAGCAGGTTTTTGAGAGAAACGTTGTGCCCTTAAAAGACTTTAATGGAGATGGTATAGGCGACTGCGGGGCTATAAATGGTATCAGGGAAGATGGCGGTTATATCGGTTCTCAGGAACAAGCCGAAGAAATTTGGACAGGCTCCAGTTATTACTTGGCGGCTTCTATGTACCACGCCGGTTTAAAAGAAGAAGCCTTAAAGACGGCTTATGGAGTTTATTATATAACTTATGAAGAAGAAACAACGGCTTACTGGTTTAATACCCCAGAGGCCTGGCGTGACGGCGGTATTCATCCGAGGCCGACGCACCCGGAACAATACCAGAGGCCGCGGGCTGTTTGGGAGCTAGTATTTGAAATAAATGATCCTTTTGAGAAATAAAGTCACAGTTTTTGTAAGCCTTATAGTCTTGCTTCTGATTGATTTTTCTATTCTTGAAGCATCTGTAACCTCATCCAGCAATGAAGAGGGTTTTTTAGCTGAAGCCGCTTTTGATGGTGATAGACAGACGCGTTGGTCAAGTAAGTTCTCGGATTCCGAGTGGCTTCAGATAGACCTTTCGCGGGAGCGGGAAATAGTTGGCCTGACGCTTTATTGGGAAGCCGCTCATGCCGGAAATTATGAAGTGCTTTTATCAACTGATGGTGAAAATTGGCAGTGTGTTTTTAGGCGGGAGAATTCTGATGGCGGCATTGATAATATATATTTTGGTAGAAGGAAAACACGATTTATTAAAATCCAGTGTTTAAAGAGAGCGACAGCTTGGGGTTATTCGCTCTGGGAAGTTGAAGTTTTAGGCTTGGATAAAGAGATAAAAGTAAAAGCTACTTCTCGTCTGGCTAATTATAAAGCCGATAAAGCGCTTGATGCCAATTATAATACAAAATGGTACACCATGGACAAGAAGGCGGTTTTTAAGATTGAATTTTTAAAACCTGTAAACTTAGGCGGCCTTGAGATTATATGGGATAACGATTATCCCGCGAGTTACCTAATAGAGACATCAAAGAATGGGAAAAAATGGAAACCGGCCGCAAAGAATAATAATTGTCGTGGAGGCAAAGAACTCATGAGTTTTAACATGATAAATGAACGTTTTATTAATATTAGTTGTAAAAAAAACGAGTCTAAAAAAGGGTTTGGTATAATTGAATTGAAGCCTAAGCGATGGCAGGAGCTTGCCCAATCAAGCAGGCTTAATATGATTAGGGGTTTAACCGGAGATTTGGGCGCGCCTTATAAGGTGTATACAGGTAGAGACGGGTCTTTTCATGCTCTGCCGCACAATTTTAAACTACAGTATTTTATCTATGATCATGATAATGAAGTTCTTTGCACGCCTCAGACTTTACCTGTTTCCTGGAGCCTTTTGGAAGGTGGTTATCCCGTAAATATAGTTAACTGGCGGGCCAACGACTTATCTGTTGAATCTACTTTATTTTCCAGGTGGTTTGATGATATGCGAGGCCTTTTAACTTTCTATAAACTAGCGGTAAAAAATGATATAGCCAAAGAAAGAAACATCTCTTTATTTTTAATTATACAAAAAAGTGAATTAGCTAAAGAGCCTCTTAAAGAAGTCAGGTTAAATGATAGGAACTTTATTATGGTTGACGGAGAAGCGGGGGTATATGTTAAACAAACTCCGACAAACGTAAAAGGAAGCCAAGCGCCGGATTTATTAAAACCTTTTTGTGAAGCTGATGCCGGAATTTTTGAATATCGCTTAAAGTTGGAGAAGAGTGGCAAAAAAGAGCTTAATTTCATTACACCCTCAGTAAGAAAAGATAAGAATATCTCATTGGATAGAATTGCATCCGCGGATTTTGATGAGGAACTAAAATCATTAGTCGAATACTGGGATAATAAAATTCCTATGAAACTTACTTTGCCGGATAAAAGATTTCAGGACTGTTTCTATTCTTCCATATATTATATTTTGCTTTGCATGGATGGTTATGATTTGCATCCGGGACCGTATCATTATCGCGAATTTACTCTACACGATTCTGTTGGTATGGCCGCAGTTTTAGATAGAGTTGGTCTTCATCAAGTAGTTGCCAAGGCGATGCCTTATTTTAAGTTTAGTAAAGGTAAAGATGATGGCTATCTTGATGCTTTAGGAGGAAATATATTCAGTCTTTATGAACATTACCTGTTTATACACGATAAAAATTATCTTAAAGAAGTTTATCCTCAGATAAGGGATTTAGCTTATTATATCAACAAAATAAGAAGGCCGCAACTGGGTGAATCTTTTAAAAATACCGCTTTATACGGGCTTTTGCCAGCTGCTTGCAGTCAGGATAATTTTAAGTATCCATCACATCTTTATGTTGATAACTGGTGGTCTTTGATTGGGCTTAAGTGTGCTCATAACGCGGCTTTGATTTTAGATAAGAAAGAAGATGCCGACTTTTTCAACAAGGAATATGAAAGCTTTAGAAAGTGCATCTTAAATAGCATAGATAAAGCTATGAGCAATGAGAACATGGATTATATGCCTGGCTTTGCGGACTCTTGGCCTAAAAAAATGAGAGTAGTTGATTTGGACCACAGAATACTGGGGGAAACCCAGATGGCTTGGGCGCACCGGCCGGCTTTATTTCCGGGAGACGCGTTAGGTGTAGAAATTCCTAAAGATAAGTTTAAGCGTTCTTATAAACATTACTGGAAAAAAACTGGTTCCTTTTCTGATTATGATGGCGGCTGGTTTGTGGAGTATGAAAAGGTTTTTTGGGGATATAACGCCAAGATATCACATCCCTGTATCTATCTGGATATGGAAGATACCTCATATAAAAGTTTGCTTTGGCTCATTGAGCATCAATCTTGTCCCGGCGGGTGGATGGAGGCTATGCCTTCAAGAAAAAACAAAGAAGGCTTTTATGAAATCGCCCAAGGTATAATTGGAGATGTGCCTCACACTTGGAGCGCGGCTCATTATATTTTGCATTTGCGAGATGCTCTTTTAAGAGAAAAAGACGATAAACTTATCCTTTTCTCAGCTATACCCAAAGAATGGCTGGATGATGGTAAAATTATCGAATTAAAAAATGCCGCTACTTATTTTGGTTCAATAGATATTAAATTAGAAAGCCACACGCGAGATAAATACCTTAAATTAACTATCAATACTAAAACACCTCCC
>CBDUVS010000047.1:0-7998 GCA_965370735.1 uncultured bacterium
TGATAGCTGATAGCTAATAGCTCTTTGCTTTTTTCCTTGAACACTCTCAGGCTTCGTGGGATAATTAGCTAAGCGCTCTATGAAAGACGGTTACCTTTTTATTTTTAACAAGGAGTAAATATATGAAGGCCTTAAGATTTTTAACTGTATCTGTAATTGGCTGCTTTATTTTTTTAAGTTTTAGCTGCAACCCTTTTTTTGACAGACAACAGGCTAAAAAAACCGTACTCAATAAAGATCCTTCCTTCGCGAGTGTTCTTAAAGAGAAAGATAGAATAAATACTCAGATTAAAAAGGCCAAAAGCGTCCTTAAAATAAAAAAAAAGGAAATGGACGCGGCTATTGGCCAGTTAAAGAAAAGCTATGCCAAAGAAAACAAAAAAATAGGAGTAGAAGTAAAAAATCTTGAAAATGATCTAAATAAATATGTTGCTGAAATTAAGCTTAGGGTAAATAGTCTTTACGAAGAATCAAAAACAAAAAAAAGAATTTTAAAGAACACTAACTCCACTATAAAAGAAGCTAATAAACTTCTTTCAGAGGATTCGCAGGCGCAATTATCATCCGAAGAAGAAATGAAATGGAAGGACAAACTTATAGAGCTTAAGAGCCAAAAAGAAGATGTCGCGCGCCAAATAGAAAAATTAAATGATGAAATAAAAATCGGAAAATTAAAGTTAAAACTTATAAATTAACACACTCTACCTAATTATAAAAAAATGTTGAAGATTAAAAAAGCGATAGTAAGCGTATCTGATAAAAGTAAAATTGAAGAATTCGCCAGAGGCTTAAGTGAAATCGGTGTTGAGCTAATTTCAACCGGAGGCACGAAGAAGGCTATTGAGCGGGCGGGTATAAAGGTAAGCGCTGTTGCTGAGTATACTAAGGCACCTGAGATACTTGATGGAAGAGTAAAAACCTTGCATCCCAAAATTCACGCGGCCATTCTTGCCAAGAGAGACAATAGAGCGCATCTTGAGCAATTAGAGGCGGCTGGAATTAGTTTAATTGATATGGTTATAGTTAATCTTTATCCTTTTGAGAGAACCGTTGCCAAGCCGGATGTCTCCTTAGATGATGCTCTGGAGAATATCGATATCGGCGGCCCCGCAATGCTAAGGGCCGCGGCTAAAAACTACAAAGCAGTCGCGGTTCTCAGTTCACCAACTCAATATGAGCATATATTAGAGGAATTAAAAGCAAATGATGGTTGTCTTAGTGAGGCAACTTTAGCTCGCTTAGCCGTTGAAACTTTTAAAAAAACCTCCAATTATGATACTCAGATATGTACTTATCTTGAAAGTAATATTTTAAGTGAAGCTGATGGTTCGCCTGTGAAAGGACATGATTTTTCCTTTGTTTCTGATTTGAATTTCAATGTTAAAAAAATACAAGACCTAAGATACGGAGAAAACCCTCATCAGAGAGCCGCTTTTTATCGAGACGATAAGATGAGTCATCCAAGTATATGCGCCGCCAGGCAGTTACATGGTAAAGAACTTTCATTTAATAATATTTTAGACTTGAATGCCGCTATTGAAATTATTAAAGATTTCGATAAACCCATGGCTTGCGTTTTAAAACATAATAATCCCTGCGGGGCCGCGGTAGCTGATAATTTAGCTTCCGCTTATAAGATGGCGTTAAATTGTGATCTGATGTCGGCTTATGGGGGTATTATAGGTTTAAACCAGGTTGTAGACGAGGATACAGCTGTTCTTATACACGAAAGCCGGTTTATTGAGTGTGTGGTAGCTTGTGGTTACACTGAAAACGCTCTTGAAATTTTAAAGAATAAAAAAAATATTAGAATATTAGATATTCCGGAATTAAATCTTAGGGGTTTGGATATTGATTTAAAGAAGATAAACGGCGGCCTTTTGCTGCAGGAAAAGGATTTATTAAGAGTTGAGCCCCAAGACTTGAAAATAGTTACTAAAAGAAACCCCACAAAGCAGGAAATAGAATCTCTAATGTTTGCCTGGAGGATTTGTAAATATGTAAAATCCAATGCTATCGTGTTGGCAAAGGACACAAAAACCGTAGGTATTGGTGCCGGTCAGATGAGCCGCATTGATTCGGTAATTATCGCAATCAGAAAAGCCGGTAAGTTAACAAAGGATGCTGTAATGGCAAGTGACGCTTTCTTTCCCATGAAAGATTCCGTAGAATACGCTCACAAAGCTAATATAAAAGCTATTATACAGCCCGGTGGTTCAATAAGAGACGCAGAGGTTATAAAAGAAGCCAATGACTCTGGTATTGCTATGGTTTTCACCGGTATCAGGCATTTCAAACACTAATTTTTAATGAAATATCAAGAAACAGTAGCCTACCTGAATTCGTTTATAAATTTCGAGAAAAAAATAAAATTTAATTATAAGCGGCTAAAACTTAACCGTGTCCGCTCTATACTTAATATTTTAGGTAATCCCCAACAGTATCTGAAGGCTATCAAGGTCGCCGGTACAAAAGGTAAAGGATCTACCGCTAATTATATCAGTAATATTTTATCTACAGCCGGTTATAGAACGGGCTTATACACATCTCCTCATTTGTATGATTTTAGGGAAAGAATAAAATTAAATAATAAGTTAATCGCGAAAAAAGAGTTAATTGAAGTTGTAGCAGTTGTACGAAAGGCGATTAGGAAGCACTTAAATCAAGGCGGGCAAAAACCAACATTCTTTGAAGTATATACAATTTGCGCTTTTTATTATTTTTATGTTAAAAAAACAGATTTCGTGGTTTTGGAAGCGGGTTTAGGGGGAAGGTTGGACGCGACTAATGTTATCAGGGGTATAATTTCCGTTTTGACTCCCATAAGCTATGAGCATATGGATAAGTTAGGCAAAAAATTAGAATCCATTGCTTTTGAGAAAGCCTCAATAATAAACAGTAATTCTTTTGTAATTAGTTCACGTCAGCGGCCTTCAGCGTTGGGGGTTATTCGGCGCATGGCGAAGGCAAAGAAGACTAAGCTCTATGTTTACAAAAGAGATTTTAATTGTAAATTAGAAAAGATATTTAACTTGAAACAGAGCTTTTCGTACCATGGTTTCCTGGTTAGTTTCCCTGTTTTAAAAACCGGCCTTTTGGGTGAGCATCAACTTGAAAATGCCTCTTGCGCTTTGGCTGCTATAGAAGTTCTTGCAATCTTAGGCTATAAGATAGATAATATGTCCATCAAGAGAGCGATAGCTAATACTGGCTGGCCCGGGCGGCTTGAAATTATGGATAAAGAACCATATATTGTTTTAGATGGGGCCCAAAATAAGGCCAGTACGCGGGTATTAATTGAAGCTCTAAAAAAATATTTTAAATATAAAAATCTTATTGTTATTTTGGGAATTTCCGCCGATAAAGATATAAAAGGTATATGTCAGCTTATAAATACAGCTGCCGATAGTATTATTATAACTAAAAGTTTTCATTCCAGGGCCGCGTTGCCCGATGTTATAGATGAGTGTTTTAAGAATATAAAAAGAAGAGATACGGAAATTACTTATAATATCGCCAATGCTCTGAAGCTAGCACGTAAGTTAAGTAAAAAAAACGATTTAATAATCTGTTGCGGTTCATTATTTGTGGTTGCTGAAGTTAGGCGTTTACTAAAGTAATGGTAATAGGTTAATCAAATAAATATTTATTATGAAAAGAAACAAATCAGAAGAAGACACAATTGCCGCCATATCGACTCCTATCGGGGTGGGTGGTTTGGCTATAATACGCCTAAGCGGCTCCAAGGCGATCAGAATCGCCGATAAGATTTTTAGAGCAAAAAACAAAAAATCAGTTTTAAAGGCTAAGAGCCATACGATTATGTATGGTTATATATTTGGCTCCTCAAAAAATAAAAACCCCATTGATGAGGTTCTTCTGAGTGTTATGAGAGCTCCTAAGACTTATACCACCGAAGATGTAGTTGAGGTAAGTTGTCATGGAGGGTTGTCCGCGGCCAGGATGATATTGGAACTGTTGTTGAAGTCCGGCGCGCGCTTGGCTGAAGCGGGAGAATTTACTAAACGAGCCCTGATCAATGGGCGCATTGATTTAGCGCAGGCGGAAGCCGTCAATGATATGATTAATGCCAAAACCGATAAAAGCCTGCAACTTGCCTTTGAACATCTTAAGGGTAATTTTTCCGGTTCCATAAAACAAATGGCAGATGATTTAGCTGATATTATCTCGGATGTAGAAGCAGCCATTGATTTTGACTCCCAGCACATTAAAAGCTTAAATAAAAAGAGCCTCAAGAGCAACCTCAAACAAAAACTGGATATTCTGGATAAAATGATTAAAGAGGCTGATTATGGTATAGTTGTTAACGAGGGTATTTCTGTTGTGATTTGCGGTAAAGCGAATGTCGGAAAATCAAGCCTAATGAATGCTTTTTTAAAAACGGAGAAAGTAATCGTTAGCCCTATACCGGGAACGACAAGAGATACTATTGAAGAAATTATTAATATTAAGGGTGTCGCTTTAAAATTTATAGATACCGCGGGAATGATTAAGTCCGCCGATATTTTAGCGGCCAAAAGCGTCCAGAAGACAATCGAGTCTTTAAAGAGAGCTGATCTAGTTTTGTTTATTTTAGATGTTTCTAAAAAAATAACATCAGATGATAAAGAAATAATTGAGCTTATAGCCGATAGGCCGCACATAATTGCTTTAAATAAAGTTGATTTAAAGAAAAATATCAATCTCAAGCCTATAGCTGATTTTATTAAAGACAAAAATGTGCTTCATATATCGGCCGCGAGAAGAACTAATTTAGATGAACTGGAAGAAGAAATTCTAAAAACTGTTTTTGATGGCCGCACGAGAAACATTAACAGCGAGATGATCAATAATTTAAGACAAAAGGAACTCATCAAGGATAGTTATGAAGCACTACTTAGGGCTTACAAATCTCTTTGTGACAATTTATCATATGAATTCGTCTCGCTTGATTTAAGGGAAGCCCTTAATTATCTATTGGCTGTAACGGGCCAGGCGGTTAGCGCTGATATCTTAGAAAAGATTTTTAGTAAATTTTGTATAGGTAAATAAAAAACAGGATTAAGGATTAAGACGCTCACCATTAACAAACTGACGGTGAGCTCTAAGGATTAAGAAGCAAGACACAAACAAGTCATAAGTCATAAGTCATAAGTCAAAAACAAGAAACAAGTGCAAAGTCACATGTCACAAGGCAGAAGCAAGAAACAAGTATAAAGTCAGAAGTCACAAGTCATACCCTTGCAGGGCACAGGCAAGTAAAAAAGCAAAAACAATACAAATAAGCTCATGGTTGATAGCTGATGGCTCATGGCGCATGAAACAAAAAGCAAAAGAACAAAGTCATACGTCATACCCTTGCAGGGCACAGGCAAGATACAAGTACAAAGTCATAAGTCAGAAGTCAGAAGTCATAAGTCACAAGTCATAAGTCATACCCTTGCAGGGCACAAGCACGAAGCACTAAATACTAAACAATATCAAATGTTCAAAATACAAAATTCAAAACAACGTTTAGAAGATTTGAGTTTAGATATTAGAATTTATTTAGGATTTAGATATTAGGATTTAGGATTTTTATGACGTTAGTCTACAGTCTACAGTCTACAGTCTAATGTCCATAGTCTGTATTTGTATCTTGTTTCTTGTATCTTGTTTCTTGTAACTTATGACTTTCGACTTTTGACTGGTGACTTAAGGAAGTTAATAGACTCCTCGCTTAAACAAAGGTAAATTCTCTTCGACAATTTACCTTTAAGCTTCGGAGTTAATTCGGGCTTATCAGTTACAACAACTTCGTTGTTGTAACTGATGCCCTCATTAAGGAGATGTTGATATGGAAATTGATAAAACTAAAATCAAAAAAGCTGTTAAACTGTTTCTTGAAGCCATCGGAGAAGATGAGAGCAGGCAAGGTTTAGTTCGTACACCTCAGCGTGTGGCTGAAATGTGTGATGAGTTGTTTGCCGGGGTCACAAAGAAAGCAGATAAGGAACTGGAAGTTATTTTTACTAAAGAACATGATGAGATAATTTTGATCAGGGATATCTCGTTTTATTCGTTTTGCGAACACCATCTATTGCCTTTCTTTGGTAAAGCGCATTTAGCTTATATTCCTTCCGGTAAACGGATTACCGGCTTAAGTAAATTAGCGAGAGTAGTTGACCTTTTATCCAAAAAGCTGCAAATACAGGAAAATTTGACAACCGAGATAGCTGACTTGGTTATGAAAAAATTAAAACCCAGAGGGGTTATGGTTGTTATAGAAGCGGAGCATTTATGCATGAGTATGCGGGGGGTAAAAAAGCCGGGCTCTCAGACCATCACCAGTGCTGTTCGGGGTGTATTTAGGTCTAACGAAAAAACAAGAGCCGAAACCTTGGCGCTTATAAAATTTTGACAAGATAAGTCAAGAATATGCTATAATATGTTGTAGAAATTAGACTTAAGAAATAAAGGGTATTATTTATGAGCATGGAGAATATGCAGAAGGATATTAGAAATCTCAGAAGCCAATTAGTCCAAAAGGACCGGGAAATAATAGAGTTACAGCTTATGCATAAAATCAGCAAGGAAGCTGCCGGTGTGACTAATCTGAATAAGACCCTTCAATTAATTATTGATGAAGCTTGTAAGGCCTTTGAAGCCGGCATTGGTTCTATTTTGTTAATTGATTCCAAAACTAATGAGTTGGTGATGAAGGCCGCCAGAGGCCTTGATATTGAGTTCTTAAAGAACGTAAGGATTAAAGTAGGTGAGAGGATTTCAGGCTGGGTGGCTGAAACTAAGGAACCTCTTTTAGTCGTTGATGTTGAAAGTGACGAGAGATTTGCCAAGCGCAGTAATGAAAAATATTTTAATAAATCTCTTATTACTGTTCCTATTTCCTGCCGAGATAAGTTTTTGGGTGTAATAAATATAAATAATAAAAAAAGTATGGAAGTTTTTACTGAGCACGATTTAGACCTTTTGGTTGCCATAGCTGAGCAAGCGGGTATTATTATAAGTAATGCTGATACTTATAGACAGTTTCAAGAGGTTTATTTGAATACGGTTTCAGCTTTGACGGAAGCAATTGATACCAAAGATCATTATACTAAGAGTCATTCTGAACATGTAACTAAGTATGCTATGAATATTGGTAAAGAGATGAAGTTGGATGATGACAGGATGAATATCTTAAGAGATGCCTCGAAGCTGCATGATATAGGTAAAATTGGGGTGCATGATTATATTTTGATGAAACCCGGTAAGCTTACCAGCGAAGAATGGGAAGAAATTAAATTGCATTCCATAAAAGGTGTTAAAATACTTCAACCTTTAACCTTTTTAAATGGCTCTATTGACGCCATAAGGGGACATCACGAAAGGTTTGACGGCAAGGGATATCCCGATGGTAAGAAAGGCAAGGATATTTCTTTAGAAGCCCGGATTATGGCTGTAGCTGATTCGTTTGACGCTATGACAACCGAGCGGCCATACAGAAAAGGCCTTAGTATTGAAGAGGCCAAAGAAGAAATAATACGCAATAAAGGCACACAGTTTGATCCCGAAGTAGTTGACGCTTTTATTCGCTGCTTAGACAAACAAGACCTAAATAGCCAGGAGGTAATAGATGCAAAATGATAACCAAGACAAAATTCACGACCTCTCGGCTGAAATAGACGAAGACAGGAAGAAGGGCAAAGGTTACGCGACTATTTTAGCCAACATCGCGGGGGACGTACACAAGCACGATATAGAAAAAGCCGAAAAACTACAAGCAGAGAAGCGGAGAAATTCTAATTTTATCAGGAGGTTGCTGAGAAAATTCGGTTGGAGGAATAAAGAGACATTTGACACGGCCGAAGATATTAGCGGCCCGAGAAAGAATGACGTATATGAAGAAGATGTAATCAATATAGAAGATGTAAAAGATGATGAGACAAAGCTTACGATTCATCGAAAAGTAAGAGGCCTTAATAAAAGCGGCATCTTAAGATTTAACTCAAAAGATTA
>CBDUVS010000048.1:0-7983 GCA_965370735.1 uncultured bacterium
CGACAGTTAAATCCATATCAATTCTTTTATTTCTACGTCTTTCATACATAACTTTTCCCTTAACAAATACCTAATATAGGCAAAAAAATATAAATTTATAGTATCTTGTCAATATATTAGCACCTATATTTTGTTATGTCAATAGTAATATATTGTCTTTTTAAGGTAAAATCACTGATTATGGCCTTGCTTGAAAGCCTTAGCTGATTCTCTGATTATAAGCTCAGTTTTAAGGGTGATGTGTTTAGCTTTAAATTTCTGCTCGGCAGATTGTTCAAGAACAAGCCGGGCGGCATCAAGCTTTTTTACTTATTAAGGGCATAACTTTTAATTGTCGGTGGATAATTTTCAGGCTTTTGGCCTGTGTACATATAACGTATCATCCAGCAAAGCCTCTTTTTATAGCCTTTACACTCAACAGGAGGCATTCTTTTACTCCTCCTGAAAATAACCTTTTGAATTAGTGGAAATTTGATTGAATAATTCAGATATGGCTTTATAGCCCGGCTTGGGGTCCCGGTAACCGGTCACTATCCCCCAATGCTCTTCAATGTGGTCGTCTAAAACAGATGGTTCCCCGGCCTTCCACCAGCCGTCCGACCACTGAAAGATAATTATACCTGCCGTGTGTTCATTGGTAATCTCTATTTGCGATTTTAAAACCTCATATTGCAATTCTTCGTTAATATAAGTGCTGTATCCGGTCTCCATAATAACAACCGGCTTATTATACTTAACGGATATATCATGTATTGTAGTAACGGCTTCCCTGGCTTTAGCTACACCCAGCCACTGCCCGTGCCCTCCAATATACGCGTTAAGTCCAATAACATCCAGAAAATCAAAGCCGACATCAGTTCCTATATGCCCCAGCATATTTGAGGCGGTTACAAGATGATCGGGGTCGGCCTCTTTAACGGCATCATAGATGCCCTTTAAGAAACTGTTGACACCTTCAAATCCATAGCGCTTAACCACGTTTCCACCGTGCTTACCCCAAGCAAAAGGAGCGTCGTTCCAGACGCTCCACATAAGAATACATTTCCTGCCTTTATCTCTTTTTACTATCCTTAAGGCCTCTTCCTGAAGATTCTTTAATTCATCGTTTGATTTAAAATTGGTCCAGTCTCCGGGGTAAACTATATTTTCAATTACCATTATATTATACTTCTCGGCTAAATCTAATATTTCAGGCGGCAGCGGTTCGTAGGTTCTAATACAGTTTATACCTGACTCCCGCATCATTTGAAAATCTTTTTCAAAAACTTCAGGCGGTATCCTGTAATAACCACCCATACCACCTAAGCAACCGGGGTAGTTAATGCCATAAGCAATGCCTTTTATGTAAAAGAACTCATCGTTGACATAAACACGGCCGCCTTTGGTATAAATTTCGCCGCTAACAACGGGTTCTTCAATCATTGCATTTATATCACTATTTTCAAAAATCGCGAACGCGTCTTCTTCGTCTTCTTCAATTTGTCTAAACTCTTTCTGGGCGTGCCAGTGGCTTCGCAACTCTTCATTTTCTTCAGCGCAAGCCGGAACAACCTTATCAATCTGTGAGGCCGGATAAGTAATCTCACCTATCTTAAGCTCTATTGTCACATTGCCGGAGCTTTGCATTACAACAACCCCCTTGATAATTCGGCCGTTTTTTAGATGCAGTTCATCAGCAGAGGCCGGCAAAGAAAATGACCCAAAGAGAAATAAAACCAGAAACGTAAATACTATTATTTTTTTCATAATAAACACTTTTTTCCTTAGGGTAATTAAGCATATCATATAGGCCAAAAAAAGTCAACTTTGTGAAATTTATAGTATATACTTGGTATAAAGCTTGACATTGACGTTATATCAGCTATAATCAAGCCAACTTTTTAAAGGAGTTTATGATGAACTTAGAAAAGCTTTGGCAAAAAGCCCTTGAAAAAACGGAAATACACAGGGCGCGTTTAAATAGGCTGCATACCCTTAAAACCACGGAACTCCCCTATGTCCTCTTGGCTGAATCCTCGGTGAATGAAGGTGATACCGTGGTAAGAAAAGGCGTTATCAAGGTAGATAAACCGATTATTGTCATGCCTGAACATTATCCGGTGTTTGATGGTTTTGATTTTAAGGAAGATCTAAATGCCAGCGACGACAGCATAAGGTCTTTTCTTTTGATGAGAGGCATAAGCCTACCTTCTCTAAAATATTCCAACAACACTTACGCGATTGAAGTCTATGAAGGGTCTTTAAGTAAAGCCATCGTCCACTATAAGAATTTATTGCAGAAACAGGAAGATGTTCGTCTGGGCCTGGTTATCGGGCCGGATGAGGCCTGGAAGTTTTCACTGATAATCTATGTTGCCTCTATGATTTCAAAATCGGCTCAAAGTGATATTAACTCTTTCATAGACAAACTTAAAAAAGACGATTTGGATAATCAGTAACCTGCTCACTTCTCAAGCAAGGCTATATTCTCCACGTGCCTCGTATGCGGAAACATATCTACCGGCTGGACAACCTTCAGCTTATAACCGGCTTCAATAAATAGCCTTATATTATCAAACAAACTCTCGGGATTACAAGAAATATAGAGTACTTTGGGAATATCAAGATTTATCAGGCTTTCAAATACCTTTCGGCTAATACCTGCCCGGGGCGGGTCAATAATAACTTTATTAAACTTGCCCGCAAGCTCTTCTTTATTACCCTTTAAGGCCAGCCTCACGTCATCATTAATAAAATTCATATTCTCGATAAAGTTTAACTCCATATTTTCATAAGCTTTCTTAATAGCCTGGTGATTAATTTCAATACCGGTAACCTCATTAACATCTTTGGCGATATATAGCCCGATACCGCCCGAGCCGCAAAACAAATCTAAGACTTTATCTTTTTTTGATGGTTTTAATATTTTTTTGGCGGTCTCATAAAAGACTCTGAGGCAGCGTGAATTAGTCTGAAAGAACGACTGGCTATAAATTCTGTAGGTTATACGCCCCACCTTTTCCTCAATAAATTCCTTGCCGTATAAAAGCGTCTCTTTTTCAAAGTTAACAACGTCGGCTAACGAATCATTGACTACATGATAAATGCCGCTGATTTTATAACCGTTATTTTTAGACCGTGATAAAGATAGTAATTTTTTGACATATTCTTGTTTCTTAAAGCGTCCCTTGCCGGTAGTTACCAAGATAACCATAAGTTCTTTTTTAGTAAAACTCTTTCTTATCAAAAGATATCTCAAATAACCCTTTTGCCTATAGCGGTGATACCCTTTTAAATTATTTTTTCTACCAAACCTTAAGGTAGCCCTTAAGACATTAATAACCTCGCAACCAGCTATAAGGCACTCTTTTAATTCAATAACTCGCCTATTTTGTTTATTACCGTGCAGCCCCAGGCAAAGGCCGCCGTCTTCCTCGGCATAAAAAGTAAATTCCATTTTATTTCGATAATTATACTTAACCGGGGAAGGAATGATTTTTTTAAGGCGCCTTTTAATTACAACGCCGTATTTATCGGCTCTTTCTTTTATGAGATTGGTTTTTAGCTGAAGTTGTTTACGGTAGGTAATGTCCTGCAGTTTACAACCGCCGCAGCAATTGAAGTGCCTGCAGAGTTTCATTTTATAAAATATACCCCAGTTCCCTTAAGGTCTCCATATCTTTCTGCCAATTCTCCTGGGCCTTAACCCAGAGATCAAGATAAATTCTCGTTGAGAAAATTTTCTCTAATTCCACGCGGGCTTCCCGGCCAACCTCTTTTAAAATATTAGCTTTTTTACCGATAACGATAGCTTTCTGGGATTTACGCTCAACTATAATCGTAGCCTGAATAAATAAAACCTTATTTTCTCTCTCTTCAATATTATCCACTTTAACGGCTACTGAATGCGGAACTTCATTCTTCATATGAGTAAATATTTTCTCCCTTATAATGTCAGAGATGAAAAGCTTATCAGGTAAGTCGCTATCCACATCCGGCGGATAAAAAGGTTTCGAAGGCGGCAGATATTCAAAGATGGCCTTTAAGGTTTTATCCAGCCCTTTTTTCTCTAAGGCTGAAATAGGTATATAATATTTTAAAGGGTCTTTATGTTTGCCAACGGCTTCCTTCCAGAGGCATATATAATCATCGGCATACGTCTGGCCCAAATCTCTTTTATTTAAAAGCATGATAACCGGTTTTTTCAATTCCCATAACTGGCTTAAGACCTCTTCTTCCTCTCTGCCCGGACGCCGGCTTAAATCAACCATGTATAAAACCATGTCGGCTTCATCTTTAGCTGAAAAACTCCTGGAAGATAAGAATTTCATAAGGTGTTTATTGGATAAATATATCCCCGGCGTATCTACAAAGACAATCTGGCCCCTGGAGTCATTATAAATTCCCCTTATGGAAAACCTGGTTGTTTGCGGCACACGAGAAATAATGCTTACTTTTTTTCCTAAGATATTATTTAAAAAGGGTGACTTCCCTACGTTGGGCCTGCCGACTAAAACTACAAATCCGGCTTTTGCTTTTGGTTTATTCATCGCTTTCACTATCAATCTTTCTATTTAAGTTATTTATATATAAAGTAACTATAATAAACTGTTTGGCTTCACTATAGGGAATTATTATATTATCTTCAACTTTGCCATCCTTAATCCTGCGCCAGCCGGTAATCCGCTTATCACAAATAGGCATCTGCCCATAGGCTCCGCCGAAAGTAAAGTAAAAATCGTTCTCTTTCTTTAAAAAAACAAGAACCTCATCACATAACTCATAAGCCGACATGAGTTTTGGAGGCACGCTATCTTCCCTGGCATAAACACTTATGACTTCAGAGCAGCTACCGCCCTTTATAATCTCGTTTATCTTCAAAAGAGATAATTGATAATACGTAACATTTTTAAACTTAAAACAAACCGGCCGGCTGGAGACCACCTCCGCCCTGGCGATTAAGTCGGCACCTTTAGTGAGTTCTTCAACGCTTAACATATTTTCCGGGGCGTCATTTATAAAGGCCATTCCCCAGGTTACACCGACACCGTCCGCCGAGCCGGCTGATAAATTACCTCCGGAAGTAGTCACGCAGCCTACACATAAAAAAAGCAGCCCCAAAAACGCTACTAAAATTTTAAATAAATAAACTGAATATATACTATCTATCTTCCTCATAAACACTCATTAAATCCAGATAATCATCATAATACAACTCTCCGCAAATTTCTTTTCTAATTAACGCCTGGCGCATATCATGCGGCGGATGGCTCCTAAAATAAGTATAAACCCTGGACGATCTTTTCTTATCAAGCTCAGCCAGTTTATCCAGCATAGAAAGCGCCGCTTCGGGATCGTATCCTGCCCGGGTCATATACCTGACCGATAATTTATCAGCTTCTTTTTCATACTCCCTTGAATACTGCATCATAAGGGATATATATGTAAAATTACTGCCTCTATGAAAACCTCTATCAGTATTACCTATCATCGCCAGAGCGCTTATGAAAGTATAAAGATATTCACCCTGCAACTGCTTCATAGAATGCCTGGCGGCTACATGGCCGACCTCATGGGCGACAACCGCCGCAATCTCGTCATCCGAATCAGCCGCCTCCACCAGGCCGCTGCTGAGATATATATAACCGCCCGGAAGAGCTAAAGCGTTAACCTCTTCATCATCAATAACGGCAAAATGATACCGCAGGTCATCTCTGTCGGAAACCCGGGCAATTTTCGCTCCAATTGCCCTTACTCTCTTCTGAACCTCTTCATCTTCACACAAACCGTATCTTTTCTCAATTTTTTTTGAAAGCTTCTTACCTATACGCACTTCTTTCGCTGTCGAATATAATATACGCTCGTGCTGATGAGTTGCCGTATTATATTGAGTTGCCATACATCCTGAGAGACACATAAATAAAATTAAAAACACGTATTTTTTCATATCAGTTATTATACCACATTAGCCAATAACATAAAGAAATTATACAAAGGGCTTTATATAACATTTAAACAGCTTTTTGTAAGCTGAACTTTCTATAAATTCAGGCTCACAAAACAAGTTAAAAGCGTCCTTCCTTGCTTTTTTTAAAACAGCTTCATCTTTTATTAAGTCAGCTATTTTTAAGTCATTAAAACCGTGCTGCCTGAGTCCGAAAAATTCACCCGGCCCCCTGATCATTAAATCCTCTTCGGCTATTCTAAAGCCTGAAGAAACCTTAGATATAATCGCCAGGCGCCTTTTGGCAACATCATTTAAGGCTGATGAAACCAGGATGCAGTAAGATTCATGAGGCCCCCTGCCGATACGGCCCCGGAGTTGGTGCAGCTGACTTAAACCAAAGCGCTCGGCGTGTTCAATAAGCATAACTGAGGCATTAGCTACATCAATACCAACTTCAATAACTATAGTTGATATTAAGATATCAATTTTATTATTTTTAAAGCCCATCATAACTTTATCTTTTTCATCCGCTTTCATTTGCCCATGCAAGAGCCCTACTTTATATCGGTTAAAAATATCATCATTAAGATGTTCATACATTTCCTTAGCGGCTTTAAGTTCAAGTTTTTTCGATTTCTCCACTAAAGGATAAACAATATAAGCCTGCCTGCCTTTTTTTATCTCTTGCTTAATAAAGTCATATGCCCCTTCAATTTTCTTTTTAGTCACCCACCACGTGGTAATTTTCTTTCTGCCGGCGGGAAGCTCATCAATTACAGAAACATCTAAATCTCCGTATATACTATAAGTGAGAGTCCTGGGGATAGGGGTGGCTGTCATAATCAACACATCGGGGTTCTGCCCTTTTTTAGATAAGATGTCTCTTTGAATAACACCGAATTTATGCTGCTCATCTATAATTACCAGGCCCAGCTTCTTAAAAACAACACTTTCTTGAATAAGGGCGTGTGTACCGATAATAATATCTATTTTATGATTTCTTATTTTATCTATTAACTCATTTTTTTCTTTCTTTTTCCTCTGGGAGATTAAAAAGCCAATATTAACTTTAAACCCTTTTATTAACCGCTTAAACGTCCTGTAATGTTGTTCAGCCAATACCTCCGTCGGAGCCATCAGAGCCACTTGATAGCCGGCTGATAAAGCATAAAGCGCGCTGATCAAAGCTACAACTGTCTTACCCGAGCCGACATCACCCTGCAAGAGCCTCCGCATGCTCTGAGGCCTTATTAAGTCGTCTTTTATCTCGGCGATAACTCTTCTCTGGGCTTGAGTTAGCTTAAACGGCAATTTTTTAATAAAATCATCTACCGGCGGTTTTTTAAAACTGAACTCTATGCCGGTCCGCGCGTACTTATAATTATACTTTCTTGAGGCCATTACCAGCTGCAGCCCGAAAAACTCTTCATAAATCAGCCTTTTCCTTGCCGCCTTGACGCAGTCATTATTTTCGGGAAAATGAATATCTTTAATAGCTTTGTTAATACTTATAAAGCCGTAACTTTTTTTAAGATTTTCAGGTAGGTTATCTTCAAGAACTTCCGCGAATTCATTTACGGCGTTAAAACTAATCTTTCTTAAAACTCGCTGACTGATACCTTTAGTCAAGCCGTAGATTGGAACTATTCTTTTGGTGTGCAAAGTATCCTCCGAAGTCTCATCCTCGGGAATTAGCTCATATTCAGGATTAATTATTTGTAGTCCATTTCTTTTTAAAATTTTACCGTAAATAATTAACCTCTCGCCAACCCTAAAATTATTCTTTAAATAAGGTTGATTAAACCAAACAGCGTTTATCCTGCCCGTTTCATCGCCCAGGGCCATTTGAAAAATAGAGAGTCTGTTGCGTGCCCTGCGCGAGCCTTTAGCTAATACCTCAGCCTCAAATGACTGCGGCCGGCCTTCTTTTAAATCTTTGATTTTTTTTAAGCGCCGTCTATCTTCATATCTGTAGGGGAAATAATAAAGCAGGTCTTTTAAGTTGTCTATACCCAGTTGATTCAGAATTTTGAATTTTTTGGGGCCGACTCCTTTGA
>CBDUVS010000049.1:0-7885 GCA_965370735.1 uncultured bacterium
CTCCTCCTTAATTAAACAATAATTAAAAGCAAGTACAAAGTCACACGTCACAAGTCACCAGGCATACCCTTGCAGGGTACAGACAGGCAAGTCACAAGAATAAAAAGCGTAGAGCGTGTAGCGTATAACGTATAAAAAACAGCTATCAGCAAAAAGCAAATAAATTAAAGGCTAAAAACTATGAGCTAAGAACTATCAACTAAAAACAGATTATTCTCTCTCCTTTTTATTATAACTGCCGCATCGCGGGCATATAGAAATATCTTTGTTGTGACTATCAACATAAGTGTAAGCGCATATCTGACACTGCCAAAAAGCATTTTCCGACTCTATCTCGAAAGAGCCGGATTTATTCTTAAATTCATTTAAAAACCAGAGAAAAAAAACAATGGAGCTCAAACATACAACATATATCATATAAAATGATGAAAAACTGACTTCAATCATTTACAACCTCTAACTTAACGCTCACAATTCCCCATTGATTTCCTTCATCGCGAGTAGAGGCGCTTTCCGTAAATCTTATTTTCTTAAGGTATTTTTTTACTAAAAGATCAATCTCCAGATATCCGGTTGATGAAAGCTGCTCTACAAATATTACCCGGCCCTGATTATCCGCGTAAAGCTTTCCTTTAATGTTAAATGAGCCTTTATCGCTAAGCCATTGGGGTATTTCGGGTTTATCCGGCAGATACACCAACCCTCTTTTGCTTAGCGGCCCTTTAATATCCAAAAGCGGCTTTGAGATAAATTCATCCGAAAACGTGTATCGTTTGATAAGTATGTTTTCATTTACAAGACGCAACTTCTCATCCGCCTTAACATATACCGAAATACTACACTCATCCTCAGAAAGGATTCTCTCAGGTAATATGCCGCCCGCCTGATGCTTTTTTTCCATAAGAGCCACGGATTTTTTATCTTTACCGGCGGCAAACGACCCCAGGGTTTTACTTAAATAAGCCTTCTGCAAAAAATCACCCAAAAAAACCGCCTGCGTTATAATTAGTTCTTTTTCAACAGGTGCTGAAAAATTAACATTAAAGAGACACATCCAAAGCACATGCCAGCCAACCGAAATCACCAGAGCATAGAGTATAATTACCTTTTTGGTGTGATAGCTATATTTGTTTGCGATATTCCCAGTTCCCTGCATAAATCCCAGACCTCTGCTATGCTTCCTAAGGTGACCTGCTCATCACCTCTTATATAAACGGATTCGTTGCTCACGGCCAATTTTTTCAATTCGACCCTTAATTCTTTCATGTCCATCTTTTGATTATCAAGGTAAAAAACATTGTCTTTGGTAATAGTCAGGACAATCTTTTTTTGCTTAAGCATCTGGCCGGTAAGAGCCTTAGGTAAATTTACAGGTATACCGGGCTGTGAAACAAAGCTGGAAGTAAGCATAAAAAATATAATCAAAAGGAAAACCACATCAACCAGCGGCGCCATATCAAGAGCGCCTTTCTTTAATTTGACATGTTTTTGTAATTTTATGGTTGACTTTTTCCAGTTGTCTTTAAAGCTGTACATATTAATAACCTTTCTGAGATATAGCAGTAGTTAAGTCGGTGGCACTTTGCTCCATCTCAAAAATTACATTCTCTACACGGCTAACTAAATAATTATAGGTTACATAAAAAACGATAGCCACGGCTAAACCGGCCGCGGTCGTAATTAAGGCGGTAGATATACCTCCGGCTAAATCTCCCGGATTAACAGGAGAACCTATAACCGCTTTATCCCTTATAACCTGAAAGGCCTCCATCATGCCGGTAACTGTTCCCAGAAGGCCCAATAAAGGACAAATATGAGCTACCGTGGCCAGGATATTAAGATTCTTTTCCAGGCGGGCTACTTCATGTAAACCGACATCTTCAATGGCCTCTTTGATTTCATTCTTACCGCGGTCATGCTTTAAAACTCCGGCTTTGACAATATGAGCTATGGGCCCGGGTGTCTGGTCGCAAAGTTCCAGGGCCTGAATTATCTTATTGCGTTTAATGGAACCGGTAATAGCCTCCATGAACTTTTTGGTATCAATCCTCGCCCGATAAAGGTGCCAAACCCTTTCAATGCTCACCGCCAGGCCAACCACCGAACAAAGGATGATCGGTACCATTAAAACTCCGCCTTCTTTAATCATCTGCCACATTAGAATTTCCTCCCGCTAATTTAATTATTTATCAAAATTTTCTCTATCTTTTCTAACCCTAAAATTGCCTCTTCTTTATGCTCCTCATTTAATTCGATAACTTTTTGATACATTAAAGCGGCTTTTTCAGGCTCACCTTTTTCTTCAAAGATCGCGCCGGCTTTAAGACGGGCTTCAGCTACCCAAAAGCTGGAAGCGGAATATTTATAAATAACCTTCATATAATTCGATAAGGCTTCATCAATATTATCCAATAACCTATAACAACCGGCTATTTCATATTGAATTTTGGCGTTTAAATCATTATCGCCATCCCTCAAAGCCTTTATATAATATTCCAGAGCCTGTTTAAATTCTTTTTTCTGCTTGTATGCCAGAGCTATTTTCTCAGAAGCTAAATTAACTAACGATGAATTGCTATAAACATTAAAGAGCTGTTGAGCCTTCTTTAGGGCTTCATCATTTTTATTTTGATTAAGATATATATTTGCTTCATCTATGAGGGCTTGAGGTGCCAAATAATGCGTAGAAAAACCTGTATAGACAGTACTAAGTTCATCCAAGGCCTCTTTGATATCGCCCTCTTTGAGAAAAATACCGGATAACCAGTAATGGCTTTCAGCGGCCGCGTCCGCTTCGGGTTCTTGTTTTATTATATCATAAAAGTAGGCCTTCGCTTTATCTAATTCTCCCCGGCTATAATAATAATCCCCCAGCCATAACTTGGCTTCCACCCGCAACCTGGCCTGCTTTGAATTAGCCGATAAGCCGCTAAAGATTTCTATAGCCTGGGATACTTTACCCATTTTATAATAACACCAGCCAAGCTGGTAAATTGACTTATAGGCCATCTCATTATCTTTAAATTTATCCGCTATGTGCTTGTAAATATTAATCGCCTGTTGGTATTTCCCTAAATTGTAATACGCCGTCGCCTCTCCAAAAGAAGCGTCTACTTTGAGGCTGCTCTTGGGATATTTCTTGATTAATTTCGTAAATTCCCTCTTTGCCAATTCATACTCTTCCCCTTTTAAATATATGAGGCCTATTCTATACTGGGCCTGATCCCTTAATTTACTCTTAGGGTAAGAGATTATCAGGTGGTCATAGGCGGCTAAGGCCGATTCATAATCCCGCATCTGATAAAAGACGGTCCCCAGTTGATATTGGGCATAATCGGCGTAATAACTCTCCGGATACATCTCTAATATCTTATCATATGTTTCAATTGCTTTCGGGTAATCTTTAACATCCAAATGGGCGTCGGCCTTACGGCATAAAGCGATAACTCTTGTCATTTCATCTTCTGAAGTCTGGGTTAAGTTTTCAAATTCCATAATCGCCTTATCAAACTCCTTTAGCCTCAGGTAAACCCAGCCTAAATTATAGTAGGCATCCACTAAAAGCGGACTCTTGGGATAGCCGATAATGAAATCCTCATAACTCCGGGCGGCGGACTTTAAATCATCCATTTTATAATATGACTCCGCCATCCAGAAAGAAACTTTATCAACTATTTGATTATCCGGATAAACATTTGTAATTTCCCGGTATGTTTCAATGGCTTTAGTATGTTTATTAAGGTTATTATAAGCTCTGCCTTTTAAAAAAAGCATTTCAGGCGCCAGCTGACTATCCTTATAGATATTCATAAAATCATCCGCTACGCCCACCACCATAGAATCATCATCTTTTTTGAAATAAGACCAGGCTAAATTGTAAAGTGCTTTTTCTCTTAAAATGGCCTCATCAGTCTTCAGCGCGCGGTCATAGAATTCAGCCGCGCTATCGTAATCCGCGAGATTGAAATAATTCTCCGCCATTAAATAATAAGCCTCATAAACCCGCTTAGAATCCTGATTCTTTTTAATGAATCGTTTTAAATACTCAATCGCTTTTTTATTTTCATCTAAACCGTTAAGACACCTAGCCATATTGAGCTTGGCATCTAAAATTAAATCCGCGTCTTTAGCTGACTTCAAGTAACTACTATAGCATTCAGAAGCCGCCTTATAATCCTCCAGTTTTTGATAAGATCGCGCTAAGAGAAAACGGCTTAAGGTGTTATAATCCGATTCCGGGTATTCCTGAGAAATCTCTAAAAGAGGTTTAAGGGAACTAGTGTAATCTTTATTTTTGATATAAATCTGTGCTAACCAGTAAAGAACTTCGTCTTTTATAGTTGCCGCCTCAGGGTCATTAATTAACTTTTCAAGCTCCCCCTGAGCCTGGTGCAGGTTGTCCATATTATAGGAACATAGCGCTACAAAAAGCGCGGCCTCATCACTTAAGGTGCTTTGAGGGTACTCAGTTATAAACACCTGGAAGTATTTTTGAGCTTCTTCATAGAAATTGTCATAAAAAGCCTGCCGGGCAAGCTTAAAATCATCAATTTCTGAAGCTGAAACCGCGGCCGCCGGCAGTGTAATCGCCAGCATCACATGAAATACAACTGTAAGGGTAAGTATTGAACGTTTCATAATTTATAGTCTTTTAGTTTGTAAATATTTTAACAAAAAGGGATGAACTAAACAAGCAGTTTTTTAAGATATTGGCCCGTATAAGAAGAGTTTATTTTAGCTACTTCTTCCGGGGTGCCGTTGGCTATAACATAACCACCTTTATCTCCACCTTCCGGGCCCAGGTCAATAATATAATCGGCTGTCTTAATCACATCCAGGTTATGCTCAATAACCAAGACTGAATTACCCTTAGATGTTAGGCGGTGAAGTATATTCAAGAGTTTATCAATATCGGCAAAATGCAGCCCGCTTGTCGGCTCATCTAAAATATATAAAGTTTTGCCGGTTGATTTTTTTGAAAGCTCGCAAGCCAATTTAACCCTTTGAGCTTCTCCTCCGGATAAGGTTGTTGCCGCCTGGCCCATTTGAATATAACCTAAACCGACATCAAAGAGCGTCCGAAGCTTATTTTTTACAGCCGGAATATTTTCAAAAAGATATAGAGCATCCTCAACCTTCATATTTAAAACATCCGCTATAGAGTTGCCTTTATATTTAACTTCCAGGGTTTCTTTTGAAAATCTCGCCCCCTTACAAACCTCACAAGGTACATAGACGTCGGGCAGGAAGTGCATTTCAACTTTTATTATCCCATCTCCCTTACAGTTTTCACACCTGCCGCCGGAGACATTAAATGAAAACCTGCCGGGCTTATAACCCCGGGCCCTGGCTTCAGGCAAGAAACTGTAAAGCTTCCTGATACCATCAAAGGCACCGATATAAGTTGCCGGATTGGATCTGGGCGTCCTGCCAATAGGCTCCTGGTCAATAACAATAACCTTATCAAGATAATCAAGGCCTTGAATAGCTTTATGTTTTCCCGGCCGCGGCTTTGAACGGTAAAGTTTAGCCGCCAGCGCTCTATAGAGAACTTCATCTACCAGTGTACTCTTACCCGAACCGGAGACACCCGTAACACAGGTAAAGAGCCCCAGAGGTATCAGAACATCTATATCTTTTAAATTATGCTCCGCGGCCCCGATAATCTTTAAGAATTTTGCTTTTTTATAAGGTTTGCGTTCAACCGGAATTTTTATCTCAAGTTCTTTATTTAAATATCCGGCGGTGAGAGATTTCTTTGACTTTAGAATGTCTTTTAATTTACCCTGGGCCACTATTTGCCCTCCGTGCCTCCCTGCCCCGGGGCCCAAATCAACTATATAGTCAGCGCTTCTAATAGTCGCTTCGTCATGTTCAACCACTAAAAGGGTATTCTTTAAATCTTTTAAGGATTTAAGCGTTTTTAAAAGTTTATTGTTATCTTTCTGATGCAGGCCGATACTGGGTTCATCTAAAACATACAAGACCCCGGTCAGACGGGACCCGATTTGAGTAGCCAGACGAATCCTTTGAGCTTCACCTCCGGAAAGGCTGTTGGCTTTTCTTTCTAAAGTCAGGTAAGATAAACCGACATCTCTTAAGAAACCTAAGCGTTCTTTTACATCTTTTAAAATCTGGCGTGATAACGTTTTTTGGGTATCATTCAACTTTAATTTATCAAAAAATTCGCAGGCTTCACTTATTGTTAATCCGCAAAGCTCGCAAATATTTTTATCATTAACGGTAACCGCCAGAACTTCCGGCCTCAAGCGGGCGCCTTTGCACGCCGGGCAGGGATGGCTGCTCATATACTTATTAATGTGCTGCTTTAAAAACTCACTCTCAGTTGTTACAAAAAGTCTTTCTAAATGAGGTATAACCCCCTCGAAACCTTTGTGCCAATTAAGAAAATCATCACTACCATAGAAAATAATATCTTTTTGCTTTTTTGTTAACTTATTAAAAGGCTTATCGAAGTCGATATTAAAATAATCGGCTACTTCCCTTAGCAAGCGGCGGTAATGCATAATATAACCCCTGCCGCCCCTTCTCCAGGGATCAATCGCATTTTCCCTGAGCGATTTATTTTTATCCGGGACAACCAAATTAGGGTCTATTTCAACCTTAGTTCCCAGGCCTTTACAGAAACTACAGGCTCCATAGGGGCTGTTGAAAGAAAATGCCCGGGGCGTAAGCTCTTCATAGCTTATACCGCAATCGGCACAAGCCGTTAAACTGCTATAATACATATCCTCATTTTTATCTAATAAGTATACACGTATAATACCGGAGCCCGCGTTTAAAGCTGTCTCCACAGAACCTGAAAGCCGGCTTCTAATCCCATCTTTAATAACCAACCTGTCAATCACAGCTTCAATTGTATGTTTTTTATTTTTTTCCAGCTTAATTTTATCTTTAAGCTCTTTTATCTCCCCGTCAATACGAGCCCTGACATAACCCTCTTTAATTAAATCTTCAAGGGCATGCTTATGCTCTCCTTTTTTTCCTTCAACTCCGGGAGCCAATAATATAATCTTGGCCCCGGCCGGCAGCTTCAAGATGGAATCAACTATTACGTCCAGAGACTGAGAAGTAATCGGCTTCCGGCATTTATAGCAATGTGCCTTACCTATTTTTGAATATAAAAGCCTGAGATAATCATATATCTCGGTTGTGGTTCCTACTGTAGAACGCGGATTGGGAGCGTGGCGTCTTTGTTCAATAGAAATGGCGGGCGATAAACCTTCAATATAGTCCACATCGGGTTTCTGAAGCTGCTCTAAAAACTGGCGGGCGTAAGCCGATAAACTCTCGACATAGCGCCGCCGCCCTTCAGCATAAATGGTATCAAAGGCAAGCGATGACTTACCCGAACCGCTTAAACCGGTTATAACCGTAATCGCGTTCTTGGGTAATTTAAGGCTAATATTTCGTAGATTATGCTCTCTGGCACCCTTTATATATAAATAATCTTTTTCCGTAATTTTTTTCACTTAATCTCGCTTTTCCAATCCTACTTTTTGCCTCTTGAAACCTGCAACTTGTGTCTGCGGACAGGGCAAGCCCTATCCCTACATACCTATTTTGTTTGGTTATTCGAATTTGCCATGAACCAGAATAAATTCGGTACATAGCAACCATGAACCGAGCTATGCTCTGGTTCAGGGTTGTTCTTTGCTTTATGTTTTTGCTTTTTGTTTCATGCGCCATCAGCCATCAGCTATCAGCTATCAGCTCTTTGCATCTTGTTTCTTGCTTTTTACTTAATCCTTAGAGCTTACCAACAATTTATCAGCGGTAAGCGTCTTAATCCTTAATCCTGCTAAGCTCTACGCTATCCGCCATTGGCTATTATAACATAAAGCCGAAAGACCCGCAATCAGGC
>CBDUVS010000050.1:0-7800 GCA_965370735.1 uncultured bacterium
CTTTATCTAAAATGCGGTATATCTATCTCTTTAATCTTTAAAACATATTAATCAATTTTAGTTTCTAAATCAGTATTTATGGCAAAAAAGGTAAAATGGGTGGTAAAATGCAATACTAAAATAGTAATAATTGATGTCCATAGTAATCTTTTATAGAATTGCATACATATCCTCCTGATAATTTATTAAGCCTGCTTATCACTTTATAAAGTTAAATGCTTACGTAATCATTGCCGGCATACTTACTGCCGCGTTTCTTAGGCAAAACCTTATCCTTTCTGTTTAATAACAGCCGCTGCCAAGAACTTTTTTATATATATGATTTATTACAAAAGCCGGCAAGGTTAATAATACGCAAGTGTAGAGAATAATAATAAAGGTTAAGATATTTTTTTTAGTCCGGTTCAGAGACGGATTTTTAAATACCAGAGGTAAACTAAGGGGCCCGAATATGACTATAGCCGGATAAATTACCCAAGGCCGATAATGCCAGGGCAGCTCCGCGTTATCTTTAAGAAAACTACCGCAGAAGCGGCAATAATTATCCTGATCATCTACACTCAGGCCGCACTTAGTACAAAGCACTATTGGATATCTCCGGCTTTCTTCAGGGCAATCTTTGTGCAGATAGGCCCGACAAGTTCGTAGAAAACGGTAGTCATAACTATGGTTGAAAATATCATACCGCCTATGTTCACTCCGTTTATTTCATTTACAAAAGTGGATTTGGCTATTAAGGCCAAGCCTAACGCCACACCGGCCTGGGGAACAAGCCCCAGTCCGATATTTTTTTTCACATTAGAACCTGCTTTTGAGAGGTAGGCGGCAATTGTAGCTCCACTTATTTTACCGACAAGGCGCATAAATATATAAACCAGTCCAAGGGCGCTTAATGATTTTAACAAAAGAACATCTAAACTGACACCGGCCAGAACAAAAAACAACAAATAGAAAGGTGAATCAACGGTTCTTACTATGTCAAAAAACTTAAAGCTGGTTTTGTTAACGTTAACCAAAACAGCCCCCAAAACCATATTCGCCAAAAGAACGGATAAGCCCAACCATATAGCTATGCCGCAGTTAAAAAGAATAAATCCCAGGGTATATATTAATAAATCCGCGGAGTTAGTTATATATTTGGAGAGCTTTGATAAAACCCAGCCCAGGATGCCGCCTAAGACCAAAGCACCGCCAATTTCAATACCCGCGTGAAGCGCCCCTGAAAGGGCCGAGGTTACTACAAACTCCTGCGCCCCGGCAAGGCTTTTAGCAATAGCCAGGCAAAAGGCGAACAGGATAATACCCCAGGCATCATCAATGGCTACCACGCCCAAAAGTGTTTCGGTAAAGGTACCTCTGGCTTTGTACTCTCTGGTTACCATAACTATGGCGGCCGGAGCGGTTGCCGGAGCAATAGCGCCAAATATAAGGGCGATATAAAAAGGTTGTTTTAAAAAAAACCAGATACTAAAAGTAACGGCTATCCAGGCAAGCAACACCTCTCCAATAGAAATAGAAAGAACGGTTCTGCCTATTTTTCTGAAGCGTTCAAGGGAAAAATTCTGTCCTATGCTAAAAGCAATGAAGCTCAATACTACATTGGAGATTAAGCCGGATGAGGTTAAAATGCCTTCTGAAACTAAATTGAAACAGGCGGGGCCGATGATAATACCCAGTAATAAATAAGCGGTTATGGTGGGTATCTTTATTCTTCTGATTAAGTTTGCCGAAAGCAGGCCGGCTAAAAGAATAATCCCCAGGCTGAAAGCGGTATTAATATTCACTAAATAACTCCGCTTTCTTTAAATAAAGCCAGGATTATATCAAATAAACATATAATACCAACTAATCTTTCATCTTCAACCACAAAAAGCCTTTGAATATCATGTACCTTCATCTGGTTATAGGCATAGTTTATATCATCTTCCGGATTTACAGTAACAATCTTAGAAGACATAATATCATCAGCTACTACCAGAAAACCCATTTCGGGTGATAAATCAACGGTTGAAAGCTGTTGCTCGTTAATCTCATCGATAAAAGGAATGCTTTTTAACAGCTGTTTGGTCTCAGAATCAATAGGTTCAAAGACCTTTAAGATATCTTCAAAATCCAGCATACCAACCAGCTTATTATCGGGCCCCAGTACAGGTAGTACATGATGACTCTTATCTTTAAAGGTTTTGATTATTTCTGAAAGAGGCGTACCGCGGGAAACACTTACCACATCCTTACTCATACAGTCTGATACTTTCAACTTCATCTCCTTTATATTAAGTAAGCGCCTTTAACTTTTTACCTAATTGAGTTTCTTTATTAATGAAAAAATAAGCACACTATCTATTATAAATAAAATTGTAATAAAATACCACCTAATTTTAACACCATGCCCAATGCCGTATCCACGGCAGGCACGCGTTCTATATTAGCAATACACATAAAAAATATAGCCACCTGCCAAAGCGGCAACTAAATACATAACATTAACTTCGAATAAATAGAACAAATTGGGAGGTATGTTTGCTGTAACTACGCGAGCTTGGCTTGGCATATAATTATTTTAGGTAAGAAATAAATATCTGTCAAGGTAAAAGGCGCCTCTCTTTTTTTTGCCTGGCGCCAGTCATTTCTAAGAACAATAGTTCCAAAACCCGGCGGCGGATCAATTACAATAGAGTCGTCATAAGTGATGATTGCGCTATCGCTATCTTTAAGATCGAAATTTCCTCCCGCGATAACTGTACCCGTTATATTAAGATTTAGCGCTTCTTTTATATCAACATTACCTTCTTTATCCGCTCCGGCATAAATTAAGCCAAAAATAGTCACATCTCGCGTATTCTTTAAATCAATATTTCCATACGCGACTAAGGCCGGATTTGGCGACGCGGCGGTAATGCTAATAGTGCTGTTTCCCCTCATCGCGATGCCTCCTGTTGCTATGATTGAACCTGTAATAGTCACACCGCTTTCAACGATAACATTCCCATCGACAAACCAGACGCCGGAATAATCAGCCCCGGAGCCTTCATCACTAAACGTATAATTCCCGGATATATCCTGGCCCGAATCTGCTATGCTTTTAAAATAAGAAAAATCTACAATTGGCAAATCGGCCCCGCCCTCAACTTGATCTCCCGTTATACTAAGATTAATCGCGTCCTTATCATCAATCTTCCCGCCGACGTAAATAGCATATTTAAAAGACTCGGGAACAACACCCGAACCAATAATCACACCCTGTTTAATCGTTACAGTAATTCCACGCGTCGTACCCTTCGAAGTTAAGGTATAAACACCGCTATCTTCAGAAATCTCAACAGTATAGACCCCCTCCCCCAAAAGCACATTAGTAAAGTTATCTATCCAATACTGAGAATCCGTAAGAAGGGCGGGATCATCAATAACAGCCTTTAAAGCTTTCTCATTACCGGCTTCCGCCAGCCAAAAAGCTTGTTTTTTATGATAATCTTTTACAATTAGGCCTTTTTCAGTCAGGATAATATTTGAATAGAGGCTCATCAAAAGGATAGAAGTAACCATTACGATTAAGGCGGCAATTAGAATAAACCCTTTATTGTTTATTATTTTGATATTTTTCATATAATTCCCCAAGCTTTTAATTTCTTAGACCAACCTTACCGTTTAACGTTTGTATTTCGTACCCCTCAAAGCCTAAAGGCGTTTTGATTTGCCCCGTTATAATAATATCTACCACATCATAAATATCATCAACCGGATCACTAATGTCCGAATACGTAAATCCTAAAGCGGATATCTCTATCGGCGGAGCATTGAAACTATGCCAGGTAAAGCCGCCGCCGGAGGCGCCTACATTCGCGTTTTTAGTGTATTTCAGAATTGTACCGTCCAGCCGGAAACGATGTTCTTCACCATCCCCGAGAAGACCGTCAGCCGCATCCCACTCTCCGTTTAGATTTATATCGGTATAAGGTTCGCCAACATCCCACTCTCCGTTTAAATTTGAATCGGTGTAAGGTTCATCAAGATCTAATGTATAGCGAATTTCCGCCGCCGTACTTTCGGAGCTTATCCCAAAAATCCCAGTGTTTTTTGGGTCATATCCCGCGTTTCTAATATCTTTTATCATTATATCCATCGCTATTCTTAAGTTCCTTTGCAGTTGCGCCTTTTTGGCCTGCTGAACGCTGATATCCCGTTGATTAAGATAAAAGGCGTAAATACCCAGAATAACAACCGCGACAAGCACAGTTACAATCATAGTTTCAAAAACACTAAAACCTTTAAAGTTCTTTGATTTCATAAGATATTTACTTATCAGTTTTAATAGTTGTTAATGTGACTGAATTCATTGTTGAAGAACTTGAAGGGAATGTTACAGTTACGTTAATTTCAGAAGAAAGCATAGACCATGTTTTTGTATATACGCCTTCCGTATCATTTCCATCCGGCACATCGCCGTAAGGACGGGCTTTGTATTCCTCCAGTTTATCCTGCGCCCACAAAGAAGCAACTGACATATGTTGGGATTGAGCCCTAATTTGACCGATAGCGATAAAACCGTAAATTGTAGCCAAAGCCAAAATGGCTACTACGGCAACTGACATAATAACTTCCAAGAGGGTAAAAGCCTTCCTGAGCCTCAACCGGCAACGCATAAGAAACTTCCCTCTATTTTTTTTCCGCCCATTTTGTTTTACCTCGGTGTAAGAGTACCATATAAAAGTTATTTTGTCAAAGTGAAGACCAACAAAAACCGGTGAGAAAAATTTATATCATCAAGCTTCTAAAATCCCCTTTTTTAGAGGCATTACTTCTATTTTATTTCGCCAAAATCTAAGGATTAGACAAGAAAGGAAGGGTATAGGAGTTGTTATAGTGGTATTTCAGGCTGATTAACCTTTCTATTTTCAATATTCTCGCCTTCTACATAAATTTGACTAAAAAGCTCATATCCGTAGTTGGCTTTATTTCCGGCTATATCTTCAATTACGATAATAAACAAGTTCTTACCCGTATTAAGATTGATATTACTTAAGTTAAAAACACCTTCGCTTGAAATAGCTACCGGCCGATTATTTATTATTAAACTCTTAAGGGTGGAGTTATCACTTATAACCCCGCTGATGTTAACCGTTGTAGAATCAAGCACACTATGATTTTCAGGAGTTATCTGTAAAAGCACGGGCATTTTAACATCCTTTGTAATAATTATTTTTTTACTTGGGCTTTTATTGCCGGCTACATCTATTAAATATATATTAAAAACATTCTCACCCGCGTCTAAACTTACACTGCATGCCCAGCTTGCCTTATTATCTATTTCTATCTTTTTTTCTTTATTAACGTATAAACAAGTTTGAGGTTCTTTTGTACCGCTTAGCTCATAGTTGTTTTTATTTGTAATAAAATCGTTGGTTTCTATATAAGGAGCTGAAGGCGGCAGAACATCATCCAAATAAACCCTGTAAACTAAGTCTTCTTCATAAACAATAGCCTTCTCATAAGAGACATAATCTTCTTTACCGGCTGCCAAAATATATTCAGATTTTTGCCTGAAGATATTAAACTTGTTATTATCTAATAGATATAAATTAAACTCACCGCTTTGATTACTATCGGAAAAGCCGGTAATTTTATTTGACCCCTTAGGCTTTAAGGTAACTCTAGCTCCTTCAATAGGCACGCGAGTACCCTTACAATAAACCACACCTTTTAAAACCAGGTAATCTTTATTGATATTTAGAAAGTAATTTTTATTGTAGGTTTTTTGCCGGATAAGACGAAGAGAATCATCTACCGCGGGATAACCTTCTTTAGAGATAAAAATTTTATACGGTGTTCCGGGAAAAGATTTCCATTCAGAGGGAACCTTGAGGATATAATTGCCCCGGATATCAGTTAAAGCCGAGTAGCCGCCCAACTTCTCATTAAAGGCAAAAACCTTAACTCCCATTAAAGGTTCGCCCTCACTATCAGTAACCTTGCCCTCTAAACGGGCATAATAGTCTTCAGGCAGTTTATCAATTGCATAAGACGCGATCATACCTAAATACAGTGCTACAAGGGTTAATAAAGTTATTTTAATTAAATGTGACTTCATAATGCTAAATAATGTATGGAACTTGATTACATACAGAAATTAAACACTCACACATAATATCATATGCAGCAACCCTTTGCAACAAAAAAGAAAAAAATTACTACTCCGGGCAAATGTGTGATTCCACTATCCGGATAAAATAGACAAAATAAAACCCCCGCGGGGCTATCACGGGGGCACGAGGCGCCTACTAACGTATATACTCACTTAGTAAGGTTCTCGCGGCTTAATGGCTCTCTTTACAAATTCACCGATAGCTTGTTTATCTTCAGCGGCTAACTTAGTGAACATAATTCCTACGCGGTGCTTTTTTTCCTCAAAGGGAATACGGTATTTAACCTCTCCCGCCATATCCATTTCCCGAAAACGGCTCTCATCACCATTTGTAAAATGATTTATTAAAGTAAACTTCATAAATAAAATGCTCTTGACGGGCAGTTTGTACTTAGTCTCAATGGCCATGCCGCCTTCGCTTAAATCGATCATTAAAGCATAAAGGCTTTTACCGCCAATAACCATTACAACCCGGGGTGAATTATATATTTCACAACAGACGGTAAATCTAACATTAACCCTTTTATCTTGTCGTCTTTCCTGAATATTCGCCATTTTTTTACTCAACTGAGTATATATTTATAGCCTCTAGGATAGCCTCGTAATTTTCTTCATCCAAAGCGGTAAAATTAGCCGCTACCCCATACATGGGTATTCTTCCTTTGGCATCCTTGCCGGGAGAGTCTACGCGGCATACCCGGGCTGTGCAATGTATCCAGGTACCCTTATGAGGTAAAGCAATGCTGAACTCCAGCTTAACTCCTATATCAATTTTCTCAACATAATGGAAGTAGAGCCCGCCCTCACCTAAATTCTTGATAATAATCATATCCCAACCGCGGGCTTTATCAGTATAATCTTCAGCGCAAACGTGAAATCTGGCCGTTATGGGCTTAATTATTCTTTTATGTTCCCTGCTATTATCAAACCCCGCTAACATAAGCTCGATACCTTCCCATAGGCAATTTCCAGCTTAAAAGTTATTAATTATACTACACAACTTACGTGTGTAATTATAGGATAAAAGTAATTTACTGTCAAGAAAAAAAGATTGCTATATCCTTTATTATGTGGTAAGAGGTATACGAAGGAGAGATCTAAAATGTTAAAAAGAAATCAGGTTTTATTAAACGATTGGTTAGTAGACATCATTAAAAGTATGTCTAAAAAGTATGATCTGAGCTTTTCCGAAGTTATAAGAATTTTCCTATGTTTACAAATAGGCAAAGTGAGCTCATATGCGTATCCGGAACTTGATTTTAAACATGCCATAACCCAAACTAAAAAAATAATTAAAAAGAAGAATTCAGAAGAACCTTTATCTATGGATGAACTGCGCACGGCCATATCAGAATTATACTTTGAAACCAGAAAAGCGGCTGAATTGTGGAATGAAAAAGAAGCTAAAAAGAAAAAAATGAAATCTAAATAATGTTACTTTTTAGTCTTCACAAATAAAAGCGGAAATACAATATCACTTAAGCAGCACGGCAGCCAGACCGCCACAAATAAGAAAATGAAGATTGCCGGATAGAAATACCATTCTAAACAACCTCCCCTAGCTATTAAGATATGAAACAAAGAAGCCCAGGTACTTAAAATCACATGCCCCGCGTGCGGAAATTTTGTAGTCGGCTTAAAATAAGCCACCGCTACACCTA
>CBDUVS010000051.1:0-7741 GCA_965370735.1 uncultured bacterium
GGTTCAGGTATCACGGGCGGAACATCAGGAACATCGGGAATGTCGGGTGTAGCTGGAAAATCTTCCCATTCATCCTCTGTGGACTTGCCAAAACCACCACTTTCAGAATCAGTTATCAGCATACTTAGTTCTCCGGGAAGCCCCCCTCCTCCCGCCCCTACAGTTCCCAAGCCACCTAATAACATATCGCTTAGAGTACCTTCCAGCCCGGCTTTTTCAATGTTTAAATTAACATCGAATATTATTTGATTATTCTTCCAGATAGGAGGAGTAGCGTTGCCAATAAGAACCAATGGAGCAAACCTTCCATCAATTATTGCCTTGAACGTTATAACATCGCCATCTTTAGCGCCTTCGACTTCTTGAGTAACGGGATCGTCGCCAAATATCCGCATCTTGTACTTTTTTGAAGCATCTATTGTAGATAAACCAATACAAATCTCTCTGCCGCCCGTAAAAATAAAGGCTCCCACAATACCCCGCTCTCCAACCGGAAAATTACTAATTTGCCCCTGAAAGGTCGCGCTATAATCTGTAGGGCCGTAAGACAAAGTAAAACCCGAAGCTGAATTCTCAGCATCCGGGCCTAAGGGGTTTAAAAAAAGGTTAGTTGCTTCCGCTTCAGCAAAAAATAAAAGCACCAAGAAAAAAACAACTAAAACCACAAACTGTTCGTGACGCATTTTTGCTCCTTATTATAAAATCCTCACGCAGCCTCCTTTTGCAGTTGTATGTAGAATAACAGATTAACCCCATAATGTCAAACAGAAAAATTTGCTTTAATTTTAAACTTTATTATTGTGTGTTTTCAACACTTGCTTTATTCTCAATTTTAATATTCGACGGTAAAACATTAAACAATAAATCACCGTTAATTAAAGCTGCCGGTTTTCCGTTAAGTGTTATTATTTTATCTTTCAATTCATTAGGCAAAGGAATTATAAATCCTTTTGGCGGTTTTGCCGCGCCTTTTAATTTAATAGTTATGATATTGTCTTTTTCCGTAATACTATAAGATATGTTTCCGTATAGGGTAGGTAAGTCTTTTACAAAAACTCCCTCACCAAACCAAGCGGGGTCAACCCCCGCGGCTAAAATAAGTTTGCCTTCCAGTTCATAGGCAAATATAGTCCTAACCGCGCTTATATAACCTGTGCCGACCCAAGTGTGGGGCATGTCTCCTATATAAGAAGGAGCCCTGTTTTTAGCATGTACAACTTCCGCCATATGATTCCAGGCATAAGGCCGAACAGAATCTTCGGTAAAATATCTGAGCATTATTAATGCCCTATTCCTATCTCCCATACGAATAAAGGCGTCTGCCGAACGAACTTCATAAGGTGTAAATGTGGCCTCACCTCCCGGCTTCAGCCTTCGGCTGAAATCATTGAAGTACTTATCAAAGGTGTTGTTTAAATACGGTTGAGGCAGGTAATTTTCTTCTCCGCAAGCCATAACAGCTATAGCTGTTGAAGTAGCATCAAAATCACCAAACTCCACACAGCCCGGTATATACTCTATGTCATTATCCTTTATAACCTGCTTAATAGAAGCGTAAATATCTTTTCTAAAATCTTCTATTTCTTCCTCGAGCCACTTCGCGTTCTTCTGATCATTCATTAATTCGGCTAAATACAGGCCATCTTTGAATCCCCTTAATACCCAAAAATCATCCCAATAGCTGTGTTTAGCCGGAAAATAACCCTCGTGGCTATTAGACAGCGGAATAATGCCATAATAAGCTTTCTTCGCGGGATCGTTTTTATATTCCGCGGTCATACGCTCTTTTCTAAGCTCTCTTGAAAATTCAAGCGCCTTGATCACCTTAGGATAAGCCTCTTTTAGATAATCATAATCATGCGAGAAGTCCACATATTGCCTTACGGCAAAGACAAATTCTCCCTGAGCGTCATATTCCTGGCCTTCACCGGTTTTATCCGGATTGAAGCCTACCGGATGCCCCCCTTCAAAAAATATAAAAGGCACATACCCATTATTGGCCACATGCGGGGTAATGGCATCAAGCCAGCTTTTAACCTCATCAATATAAGCCATACGCAGCAAAGCAACGCTGGTCATAGCTCCGTCTCTCATCCAGGAATGATTATAATTTCTGGCACCCGGTTTAATCCAGGGGCCATCTTTATTTAGAAGAACATAAGCAATGTTAGTTTTCATAACATTTATAAGCCGTTCTTCCGGAATATCAATGGTAAATTTACTTAATAAACCGCTCCAATAGCGTCTTTCTTTTTCCATTTCCTTTTTAAAGAATTTATCAGGATTTATTGCCGCTTTTTTTGGCGGTTGATTGTTGGAAGTCAGAGGAAAGATTACAATCACGTCTTTATGGCTTCCGGGTTTTAAATTGACATCGTAAACCGCGCCAAAAGATACCCTGCCCTGGCCGTCTGAAGCTTTAAGTGAAGGTGGTACTTTTCCTTCTTCAAAGTAAGAAATAATATCCTCGTTATCAAAATTAACAGCTCCCATTTTTTGAGGCTGTGTTACCAAGAAACATTTAGCTTCCCCGTTTACTTTTATGAGAGAATTTTTGTCCCCCTTGATACATATAGCCTCTTTTATAGGGCTAAAACCACCCCTTTGCCAAATTGGATTAACTTGTATGGGCCTGGCGGCTAAAGCTAATTTGGCCTGTAAATCATCCTTCTTCTTGTTAGTTAATCTGTATCTTACCGCCGTATATGCCTGCTTGGGCTCGCCAAAAGATATAAGCTGAATATTAAGATTCCAATCATTATTTTGCCAGTTCGCCCAGGGAAGAGGTAAGATTTTATCTATCAATCCCTGGCTGCACTTACAATCCTCTGCTGTATACAACTTGTTGTCCACATAGATAAAGGGCATAACGCTGAATCCTGATTTATATGGCTCAATAGTGCCTGTTTCTGTAATGAGGCTTTCTTCATCACCATCAACAACTCCGGTTATAGTCCAAAATTCCTGAATACGCCGCAACCACATAGGATAATAACCGGGTTTGGCATCTTTGGCTACCGCCTGATATTCTTTTAAAGGTGTGGCTTGTTCCTCTTTACTTTTTAACTCAATTTCAGCTAATTGAAACCCTCCTGATTTTTTACTTGGTTTAAGGCAATTAACGCGTATATATTTAACCGGTTTAGCTGAAAAATAGACCCAGTCTTTGTTGCCGTTTCCTTTTTTTGTCTTAAATGCTTCTGTCCAACTTTTACCGTCTTTTGATATATCAATTGAATAACTTTTGGCGTAATTATCTAACCAGAGAAGCTGCAGGCCGCCAATTGTCCTTTTTTGCGGAAGCTTAAAGGTTATAACGGCTTTATCCTCCCGGCTTTGCCAATAACTGCTTTTGTCGCCGTCCATAGCAAGCTCGGCAGAGCTGGCCTCTACTGTATTATCAGCCTCTACCCGGGGGCCGTTAGGGCCTTCCTGAAACTCAATTTCCCAAAATGAAAATCCCCAACCCGTTCCTCTTTGGATACCATTAAAGCGCAAACTTTTTACCAATTGAGGCGTAAAATAAATAATATCCGTGTTGCCATCGCCGTCTGCCGTGCTATAAACGGTTTTAAACTCTTTCCCATCTTCAGATACATCTATTTTATAAATTTCACCGTAAGCTGTTTCCCAGTGTAACGTAAGCCCGTAAAGCTCTTTTGCTTCCGGGAAATCTATCTGCCAATACTGATCATCTTCAAAGGAACTGCTCCAACGAGTACCATAATCGCCGTCAACCGCTTTCATCGGGCCCATATCACCGGCGCCTGATGACGCCTTCACAGCCGCTTTTTTCGGGAGTTCTTTATTTATGGCAACTTCCCAGAGAGAATTACCCCATTCGGTAGCTTTTTCATTAAAAACAATTTTTACATACTTAGCTTTTTGAGGAGGATTGAAAACAACGTTTTCTGAAGCTCCGGATCCTTTTGTTTGATGATGCGCGTCTATCCAAGTTTCACCATCGCTTGACAAAAAGATGTTGTAATCCTTAGAATAAGCCGCCTCCCAATACAATAAAATGTTTTTTATTTCTTCTTCTTGTCCTAAATTAATTAGAAGCCATTGAGGATCTGAAAAATCACTGGCCCAGCGCGTTTGTAAATCGTCATCAATCGCCAGCGCGGCCTTGAAATCTTTTTCGCTGGACGAAGCGCTTACTTTCCACTCGGCGGCACTTGCTGTATTAAAACAAACACCCGCGCAAATAATTACTAATACTAATTTTTTAATACTTCCCATAATTATCTCCTCAATAATAACGAGTTGCCTGAGAGAAAAGCGCTTCTCACTGTGCCGTCTTTTTCTCTTTATAAAAATTAACTGTTCTCACCTTACGGGTTCTCGAATTATATCACATAAAAAATCTGTAAAATTTCTATATCAAAACAGCTTTTTATTTCACAAAGATATCATAGCCTCTTTGAGGAGGCCGCGTTTCTGTTTTTTGGACTTTTGGCTTAACTATTTTCGGTGCCGGGGAAACCGATTTTGCTTTTGGGTGGGCTTTTTTTACATCTGTTTTTTTGACTTTGGGTTTCTTTGTTTCTTTTACATCGTTAATCAGCAGATAAGAACCTTCAAACGTATAACCTTGTTCAATTGCCTGTCCTTTTTCGGTTTGTTTTTTAGGTTCGGCTGTCTTTGCGCGTTGCTGCCAACTTTTTTTAACAGCTTTATCTTTTGATTTTTTCTCTTTATTTTTTTGTTTGACAGCGCGCTTTTGCTTAACTTGTGTTTCCTTTACATCATTAACAATCAAAGAGGATCCTTCAAACACATATCCTTTCTGAACTTCGGTCACTTCTGTTTTTGGTGTTTTCGCGCGTTTGCTTTTTTTAGCCGCGGGAATTTTTTTTACTTTAGGTTGTTTTTGCGTTCTGATTCGCGGGGTCGTCTTTTTTGTTTGTTTTGTTTCTGCCTTCGGAGCCGTCATCAAATCATAACCTCTTGTAGTCTCGGCGCCGCTATCGGCTCTTTTTACTTTCTGGATTTTCATTTGATCTCTGGCTTTGCGGTCATTTTGGCGGATATAATCTTTCATATCAGGGTGGCTGGTTAAATCAAGAGCTTCCTGCCATTGCTTTCTAGCTTCTTTAAGTTTTCCTTGTTTATACAATGTGTTGCCTTTTTCAAAATACAGCCTGGCTACGGTTTCTCTTTTTTCGTTCTCTTTTGTTTTCTTCTGATTTTCTAATTCAAGATCAACCCGGTCAATACTCCCCTGGGCCTGTTTGATAAGTTCTTTTAAACTTAAAGTATAACCATCGTGGCCATTATCGTCGCCACCCGCGATAGCTAAACCCGCTAAAGACACAGCGAATATGCTTATTAACATCAAAGCTAATATCTTTTTCATTTCTCTTTGCTCCTTTGTATTTCATTTATTATATTCTGCCAGAGCTTTCGAGCGTCTTGCAGTCTTCCTTCCCGGCAATATTTATGCGCCAGCTCGTCTTGTTCTTTTAGCTCCCGCTCAAATTGGACTTTTTCTTTAATATACTCCTTCTCCTGAATATATAAAGCCCTGGCTTGATTATACACCTGAGCATAAAGCAACCTGGCCTCTTTTAGATGGCCTTCTTTTTGTAATTGTTTGGCTTTTTCAAGTTGGATATTAAGTTTTTTAATTAGAATATCATTTTTCTCGGCGCGCGCGTAAGCCCATTTATCCATATCCTTCTTAAGTTGTTTCTCTTTGGATTTACTTTTCTCCTTCTCTGACCTGTCATAAAATTTACCTGTCACCCTGATAAAAGGCCCGTGAGACGTATAGTCCAGGTGGGTTAAGTCGTCGTTGAAGTCGGTGAAGTTATAGCCCAGGCCTAACTCGGCATAAGGGCCTATTTGACGACTAACCTCTAAGAGGGCGCCTTGTTTATAGTCTTTGGCCTGTTTTTGTTTTAAGAACCTGTATTCGGCTCCCACCTTCCAGTTGTCATCTATAAAGTAGTTTAACCTGTTGACGCTTAAGAAGGTCCGGCTTTCGGTAAAATCAAAGCCGGTAACTCTTTCTTCTGCCATCTTAAGAGCGACCTTCTCAACCAGCTGCCATTTTCTTGATAAGTCATAGGCGCCTTCAGCGGCTATAACATGGGCTTTTTCTTCTTCTATATTTTTATAGTCATCCTGTGACGCGGGCGAATCATTCCTTAAGTATGTATATTTACTAAAGAAGTTTAGTTTATCATTTGTAACTGGACGATAGGCGGCGGCTAAAGAAAACTCCTTATAGAGGCCTTGCCTTAAGTTGTTTGTGGTGTTGTCGCTCTGGGATAGATTCGCTTTGGCGAAAAGAGTTGTGTTTTCGTTGGGTTTCAGCTCTAAGGCGTTATAAGAGAGGTACTGCTTAGCGTTTTCCCGAGACTTATCAATTCTCAGCTCCAGCTTACCGGAAGCCTTAAGCCATTCATTGTCAATATAACTGCCGCCTAAACTTATGGCATTTCTTTTTGTTTGGGTGCCGTCTAAATTTTGAACCTCGCCGCGCTCGAATTGAATGAAACCGGCGGCCTTATCATTAATATCACCCGACAAACCGAGGATATTAGTATTGGTTTTTTCACCTTCTAACAAAGATTTTTCTTCTTCCATTTTAAATTCCAGGCCGTTTTTGAATTTTCTTTTAGTTCCGGTAACCTGGGAGTATTTTTTGCCTTCCAGCTCATCGTGGGAGACGGTATAGGTGTGATATATCTCATCGCCCTCATCACCTTTGGCCCGGGTGGTTAAAGAAAAACTATTATCCGTAGATGAGCTGCCGAAGCGGCCGATAGCATAATCACCTAAAACCTCTAATTTATCAGTTAAGTTATAACCGGCGCCTACGCTGGTAGCCGCGCCCTTGGTGCCCAGGGCCTGCTTAGCCCTTAAGGTAAGATTTTCATTTATCTTAGTTTGGATGCCGGCTGTGGTCTGGTTGTTGGTGGCACCCTTCAGGGCGGCCTGCTGCCCCAGAGATAAAATAACGTCTTCGGTTAATTTATAATCGGCTTTTAAGGCCAAAAGATCCATATTTGCGTTAGATTCCGACTCATAGGAGGTAATAATGCCTTCAGCTTCCTGATGGCGGTATTCACCTGTAAGTTTTAATTTTTCCAGGGTATGCGTAATCTGAGCTGAGGTGGTCTGAGTTTTATTGGCACCTACCTGTAGAGAACTTTGAGCGTTGCCGCCATCTATAAGCTCCTGGGTATCGTGGCGTAAAGCAACGCGGGTATTATCCGTCAGGTTATAAGTTAACTTACCGCCGCTAAGTTCCTTGCCCTGCTCCTGCGTAGCGCTTACAGAGGAAAAGTTATCTTCAACCTTCTTATAATAAGCCTCAACTCCCAGGCCTTTAATTATGTGGGAACTCGCGCTGAGGCCATAGGCTCTGCCTCGGGTATCTTCAGCGGTCAAGAGTTCTGTAAATGAAAGGCCGCCATCGGTAGAGATATAGCTGGACAACTCTTTCGAATGGCTTTCGGCGTATTCAGCTGTAATAGTAGTTTTGTCGCCCAGCCTTAAAGAAGCGTCTGTGCCGGCCAACTGGTAGTTGTTGTCAACCTGTTCTTCTTTTAAATAGGTACCGCCCACCGAGAGGTAGTCGCCCAGGGCCTGCTCAACGCGGCCGCCATAAATACCTCTATCATACTTGTCTTTTACTTCATACTCATAGTCTACAGTTACATAAACGGGATTACCGTTAAGTAAATAGCTTGAGATAATAGTATCTGACTCGGTGATATGTGATATTGGC
>CBDUVS010000052.1:0-7725 GCA_965370735.1 uncultured bacterium
GACGATAATAATTTTAGAGTTTTTTGGACTGTTATAGTAATTTTTTCCATTGCAGTTATTTTTGGTAATAATTACTATGGCGAAGTTAAGAGACAATATGGAGGCGGAAAACCTTTTTTAGTTCAGTTTGTCGTAAACCAAAAATTCCCCTCGCACTTGAGGAATATATTAGAAGTTGAAAATAATTTAACGAGCGAAATTAATATTTTAGGTGAAACAAACTCTGTATTCATTATACAAACAATAGCGGTAAACAAAAATGAAGAAATATCACTAACTATTACGCGAACACTAATAGATGCTGTAATTCCAGTTATATCTGAAAAGAAAGTTAGTATTTGTGAAAATTCAAATGATGCTGTGAAAGAGGTTAATTAATAATTAAACGCATAGTCTAAGTATTAGTATATATTAATAAATTTAGGAGTCCCTAATGATAAAAATATTAGAAAGAAGTAAAGGTAATGTGTTTGGATTGGAAGCAACTGGGGATATTAGTAAAGAAGATCTTTTGGCTGTTGAAGCAAAGCTAGATGAAGCCATTAAAAAATATGGTAAGATTAGTTGGGTTTATGTTATTAAAAGTTTAGATTATACCAGTATAGGGGCCATGTATACCGATATGATGTGGTTATTAAAGAATATTAAGCACTTTGATAAGATGGCTGTAGTGGGTAGCAAAAAGTGGGAAGAGCTTTTAATCAAGGCTGATAGTTTAATATTCGGTGAGAAGTATTTTGATATATCTGAGCTTGATAAAGCCTGGGAATATGTAGAAAGTAAATAAAGGAAATAAAAAATATCTAAAGTAAATAGATAGTTGTTTTTAGATTTCTTCTTCGTGTTTTCTTGCTGTACCCGCCTTTAATTAATAGAGAATAGTTGAAAATCAAGAAACAGACAAAGAAAAGTAATAAAATGCTTTAAAAATTTATTGATTTTCTTTAAAAATAATGCTATTCTATAAAACGACTTTTTTGAAATTGCGAGGGTGGCGGAATAGGCATACGCGCTAGGTTGAGGGCCTAGTGAGAGTTAAATCTCATGGGGGTTCAACTCCCCCTCCTCGCACCATTTTGCTTCGCCAAAGAGCTTTCGCCTTTGGCTTGCCAGGAATAGTTCTTACGAAGTCTTGATGAAGTAGAATAGTTTATCTTATGATAAAAAAAAGAACCTTTAAAAAAGATATCTTTCCTTTTAGTGTAGCCTTAATATCCGCGGCTTACAGTTTATACTTCTATGTATTTATTCCCGCCTTTTTCAGCCGTAAGTTTTATATCTCACTTTTTATTTGGGAGTTTTCTAAAAAGAACGATATCTTTTTTTTCTCAGGTGGTATAGTTTTAAGTTGCCTGGCTTTTTTCTTTTTAGACAGGTTTTATTTTAAGAAGTCGGTTGAGAGGAGATTTTATTATTTCTGGGAGTTTTACGCGGCAAGTAATTTTGTTTTACTTACCATGCTCAGTTATCAATATGGAGCTATAATGTATCTCACAAAACAGTACGCCGATTTATATACTTATTTTTCACCTGCGGGGAGTATAGCTTTTTTCGTAGGGATAATTTTTATCTTCAGGATAATCTTAAGGTCGGGCAGCCGGCTTTTATACGATGATGAGGCAGAGGTCAGTGAGTGATTGTTTATTTTGTAAAATAATTAATAGAGAAATTCCGGCAGACATCGTTTATGAAGATGATTTAGTTTTGGCATTTTCTGATATTAATCCTCAAGCGCCAAACCATACATTAATAATTCCCAAGAAACATATCGCGAGGGTTTCCGACTTGAAAGAGGAAGAAGCGCGCCTAATGGGCCGGATGATTATGGCTGCCAACAAAATAGTCCGGGAAAAAGGACTGGCGGAGAAAGGATACCGCATTGTCTTAAACTGCGGTAAAGATGCCGGTCAGGAAGTTTTTCATATCCATCTGCATCTTTTAAGCGGTAGGAAATTTAGCTGGCCTCCGGGTTAAGCTAATCCTTCCCAGATAGTCTCCACTTTTTTCTTGAGGTCGTTTGAAGAAAACGGCCATACGGTTCTGCCATAGAGAGCGGCCTTTATTTCTTTATATGTCAGGTCGTTCATCCTGAATTCAGGTATCTTATTATCAATTTCCAGATAGTATCTCATTAATAAAAGATAGCGCTCAACTAAAGAAGGCAGGAGAAAGTTTTCTTTAACATGCTGGTGGGCATTTTTACCCAGGGTTTGTTTTTCCGCGGGGTCTTCCAGGATTGATTTAATTCTTTTAGCCGCGGTTTTAGAGTCGTCAGGTTCAACTAAGTAACCGGTTTCTTCATCAATAACCTGGAGCTTAATACCTCCGGCTTTACTTCCAATGACCGGGGTTTTATGCCACATGGCTTCGGTGACAACCAGGCCAAAACCTTCTTTAGTAGATAAATGTATAAAACAGTCGGCTAAGGTCATTAAAGCACCGATACACTCATCATTTTCCTCTAAGTTCAACCATGCCTGAATATCCTTATCACCGTCAATAGTGGTTAAAATTTCCTGGTACATCATTTCACCTTCGGGGTCGTCAGAAGCGGAGTTGCCGACAATAATTAGGTAAGGTTTAATCTTTTTACTTAAAAGAGACTTTGCGAGTTTAAAGGATTTAATAATTCCTTTTTGGTTTTTATGAACATCGTAACGGGAAACCGCCAGGACAATAGGCCGTTTAGGGTCGATATTATGCTCATTAAAAAGATTGGATAATTTTTTAAGAGCTTCTTTTTTAGACATTAACAGATTTTTTTTTCTTAAGGGATCAATGCAGGGATGAACTTCGTAAGCCGGAATCTGCAGCTGGTCTTTTATAAATTCCTTGCAGGTAAAGATAGCGCCATCAAAATGGTTAATGTAAGGCAGGAGAAAACGCCAGATTCTTCTTGAAGCCTGGGAGGTATCGATGTGGCACCTCCAGAGAAGGTGGCCGTAGATGTTTCCACTCATAACTATGGCCGCCGGTTGCGGGTCATGAACTACCACCATATGGCCGACAACCTTTGTTTTTTCAGTATTCCATTTAATAGTATCTAAGTAAGCGTGAAAAACCTCTTCCATACTGATATCCTGTTTAACGCCTTGTAAGAGGTTATGGAACTTCTTGGTTACTTTAAAGAAGTCGGGTGACCCCTCAATAATAAACCAACGGCAGTCAACGCCCAGGCCCCTGGAAAAAGGGATAGTGCTTTGAAGCATCTCAGCCACGCCACCTCCAATAGCCGTGGAGTTAACATTGGCCCAGACTTTGTGCTGCAGGGGTTCTGCCAGCCATTTGAGATTGTCTATACGTTGTTTGCCAAGAAAACATTTATAATTATCAACGTCCATTTTCTTTATGTGAACATATTGATTTTTAAACTTTTTACTTCTATCATCAAACATACTATTCTCCTTGATATGGCCTGAAGTTACTGTAAGATTTTCCTCTTCAATAATTACACGACTATAGCTATAATGTCAATAGCCGGGGCAAAAAAATCCTGTTTTGTTATACAGTTGAAAGGCATATCTCAAAGGTGCTATAATACATAAGTATGATACATACACTAAAAAATACAGATGAGTTTCTAAACTTCTTAGTTCAAGAAGGTAATTTTAAGCTCTTAGAATCTTTAAATGATATTTCAGTTTTGTTTTTAGATAAGGATGACAATCGCCTTCAAGCCGCTTATGATATTAAACGGCAGCAGTGCAATGCCGAAGTTTTATTAGATTATTTATCTAAGAGTTTATCGAGTTCTATTAGAAAAAAAGAACTCTTTTTTACTGATGTAGACATATATCGGCCGGAAGCGGAGTTTATCTTTGGTTTGAGTAAAAACAGAGGCGCTCAAGTGGCGGTTGTCTCAATTTACCGCTTAAAAATCCAAAGTGAGGAGCTTTTTTTAAGCCGCTTTTTAAAAGAAGCTCTACATGAGCTGGGCCATTTATTTTGTTTAGGGCACTGCCGGGATAAGTTCTGTGTTATGAGTCTTTCTTTAGACATTAAAGACGTAGATTATAAAAAAACACGTTTCTGCAGGAATTGCAGAAAGTTATTAGAAAGGTGAATAGATGAAAATTGAAAATACAGAATTAGAGGTTGTAAAAGGTGATATTACTCAGGTAGAAGCTATGGCCATAGTCAACGCGGCCAACAACCAGCTTCAAATGGGTGGCGGTGTTGCCGGAGTAATATCGAAAAAGGGCGGTCCGGCTATTCAGGAAGAAGCTGATAAAATTGGGCCCATTGATGTGGGCGGCGCGGCCATAACTACGGCTGGTAACTTAGAAGCCAAATATATCATTCACGCGGCTACAATGGAAATGCCTGCCCGCCGAAGCTTTGGCGCGGGCGGGGGCTTTAAAACTAATCAGGATATCATTAGAAAGGCTACCAGAAGCGCTTTAGAAATTACAAAAGAAAAGAACATTAAATCAATTGCCTTTTGTGCCTTGGGTTGTGGAGCGGGAAGGTTTCCTTTAGATAAGGCAGCCAGGATTATGTTAGAAGAAGTTATTCATTATACCCAGTGGAACCATAATTTAGAGAAAGTCTATTTTGTTCTATACACATATAAGGCTTTTAAAGTTTTTTCTGATATAGTTACCGAGCGTTTTGCGAGGACGGTGGAGAAATTAAACAGAAACCCCATACCTACAGTTGATATAATTATTGATAACGGGCAAGGGATTGTCTTAATCGAAAGAAAAAATCCTCCCTTTGGATGGGCCTTACCGGGAGGTTTTTGTGAAGTGGGTGAGTCGGTGGAAATCGGGGCTTTAAGGGAAGCAGAAGAAGAAACTCACTTGAAGGTAGAAAACTTAAAGCAATTTCATGTTTATTCAGAACCCAAGAGGGATCCGAGATTTCATACGATCTCAGTCGTTTTTACGGGCACGACCGATAAGGAACCCAAGGCGGATAGTGATGCCAAGGATGCTAAGTTTTTTTCAAAAGACAATTTACCGGCTGAAATCGCTTTTGATCACAGGAAAATTATAGAAGATTATTTTAAAGGGAAAAAGTAAGATGTCTTTGTGTTATGTAATTGACGGTTATAATCTGATGCATAAAATCCCGAAACTTGAAGGATTAAGTTTGCAACAAGCCAGGGAAAGCTTACTTGAAATAATAAAGTTAAATAATCTCTGCGGGAAGAATAATGTAACAGTTGTTTTTGACGGCCGCCATGATGTAGTCGCCCCGCCGCATAATACTGATTTTATTGTATTGTTTTCTGAAGGGGAGTCGGCCGACAACTTAATAGTTCGTTTAGTCTCAAAAATGGATAATCCTAAAAGTATCAGGGTGGTTACTGATGATAAAGCCATTGGTACAAAGATAAGAAACTTAAATGCCAAGCATGTTTCTACAGCGGGTTTTCTAAAAAAGATGAAAACAGGAAGACCTAAGGCGTCTTATAAAAAGCACAATTTAGATGATGAAGAATTAGATGTGATAACCAGGGAATTTAAGAAAAAGTGGACAGATAGAAATGATACCCATAAAAGATGATAATTATTTAGAGAGCTTTCCTTATATGACTGTGGCTTTAATCACCATAAACGCGGCTGTATTTTTAGTTCAGATATTAAGCGGTGAGTTCGGAAAAATGCTGACTTATGATTTTTCAGTTACTCCGTATAATATTTTTCATCCGCAAAGCCATGAAGTTTATATAACTTTATTTACCTCAATGTTTTTGCACGCCGGTATCAGTCATTTACTAGGAAACATGATTTTTCTCTGGATTTTCGGAGATGATATAGAAGATGCCTTAGGGCATTTCAGATATCTGCTGTTTTATATTGTTTGCGGCCTGGCGGCAATATTATTGCATTCAGTTATCTATCATGGTTCGCATATTCCGGTTCTGGGGGCCAGCGGAGCGATATCAGGTATTTTAGGAGCTTATTTTTTACTGTATCCTGAAGTCAGGGTTTTGACTATTGTGCCTATATTCTTTATTATTCGTTTTGTCTGGATTCCCTCAACCTTCTTTTTAATCATCTGGTTTGCCTTTCAGTTGCTTTACGCGGCCAATCCTTCGTCGCACCAGATAGCTTTCTTGGCCCATATAGGCGGTTTTTTAGCCGGACTGGGTATAATCTATTTATTTTTTCCAAATAAGGGAATCAAGCGGGATTTTGATATAATAATGCCATGGGAACATCGCAAATAATTACTTCTGTTTATAAGAGAATGTATCAGGCTTTTGGCCCTCAGGACTGGTGGCCGGGGGATAGTCCTTTGGAGATTATGGTGGGGGCAGTCCTTACTCAAAATACTAACTGGGCTAATGTTGAAAAAGCAATCAATAATTTAAAAAAGGAAAAGATATTAAATTTGAAAGCTTTAAAGGAAGTAAACTTGGATAAATTGGCTAAGTTTATTAAACCCAGTGGATATTATAATATAAAAGCCAAACGTTTGAAGAACCTGATAAATTTTGTCTTTAGTGAGTATAATGGCTCTCTAAAAAAGATGTTTTTTGAACCAGATAAAGAACTGAGAAAGAAACTCTTAAGTATTAACGGTATTGGAAAGGAAACGGCTGATTCAATAATGTGTTATGCGGCTAAAAAAACAGTATTTGTGATTGATGCCTATACCAAAAGGATATTTTCGAGGTTGGGTATTTCCAAGAAAGATATCGACTACGATGAAATCCAGGGTATATTTTATAAACATCTTAAAAGGAATTATCAATTGTTTAATGAATACCACGCCTTGATAGTCAATTTGGGTAAAAATTACTGCAAACCGAAACCTCTTTGTAATAATTGCCCGCTTAAAGGAATTGCAAATGGGAAATGTAAAATCACTTAATAAAGTAAAACTGGTAATATCTGTTTTTGGTGAGAATATTGAGATAATCAAAAAGGCAAAAGCTACTTTAATAAAGAAGTTTGGCTCTCTTGATTATGAAAGTTATGATTTAAAATTAGTGACTGATTATTATACCCTTGAAATGGGGGCTAATTTAATAAGGCAATTTTATGCTTTTAAAAAACTTATAAATCGTGATACAATAGCAGAGATAAAATTATACTCTAATAAGCTTGAGAATAAGTTTAGGATTAATAATAAAAGAAAAATAAATATAGACCCGGGTTATTTAAGCCTGGGTAAATTTATTCTGGTAACTACCAAGAATCAGCAGCAGAGGATATATCTAAAAAAGGGTATTTTCGCGGAATGCGCCCTCAGGTATAAAGATGGGGGTTTTGCTACCTGGGACTGGACTTATCCTGACTATGCCACTAAAGAATATTGTAAGGTGTTAAATGAAATCAGAGAGGTTTATTTTAGGCAAATAAGATGAAAGTATTAGTTAGTGCCTGTTTGGCCGGTATAAACTGCCGCTATGATGGCAGAAGCAAACTCAATAAAAAGATAAAGAAGCTTCTTGAAGAGGGCAAAGCCGTATGTGTTTGTCCGGAGGAGTTAGGTGGATTGTCTACACCTAGATTGCCTTCTGAAATTAAAAATGCCACGGGTGAAGATGTCCTTGATTCAAAAGCCAAAGTTTACAATAAAGAAGGCACTAATGTTACTAAAAGCTTTATTGATGGAGCCAAGATTGTCCTGGCTATTGCCAAAAAGTATAAGATAAAAAAAGCCATACTAAAAACTAAAAGCGCCGCTTGTAGTATAGGGCAGATTTATGATGGTAGTTTCTCAGGCAAGCTAAGAGAAGGTAACGGTGTTACTTGCGCTTATCTATTA
>CBDUVS010000053.1:0-7589 GCA_965370735.1 uncultured bacterium
GGTTCATCGGCGATTAAAATATCCGGCTTTAGAGAAATAGCCATCGCTATCATCACCCTCTGCCTCATTCCCCCGCTTAAATTATGGGGATATTCATAGAACCTGGCCTCGGGCTTATCTATTTTTACTTTTCTTAAAAGTTCTATGGCCCGTTTTTTGGCCTCATCTTTAGAAGCCCGCTCATGAGTCATGATAACTTCAGATAATTGCTCACCGATAGTTATTACCGGGTTCAGGGAACTCATCGGCTCCTGAAAAATCATAGATATCTTATCACCCCGGATATTTCTTAACTTTTTACTATCCATCTTAAAGATATCTTCGTCTTTAAATAAAATCTCTCCAAAGGTTATTTCGGCCTCAGCCGGAAGCAGTTTTAAAATAGATAGACAGGTCATGCTTTTACCGCAGCCGGACTCACCCACCAGCCCCAGGTTTTTACCCTTTTCTATTTTTAGGCAAACCTTATCGCAGGCCTTTAATTCACCTTGAGAGGTCTTGAATTTGACTGTAAGATTTTTTATCTCTAACATTATTTTTGATTAAATCCTTTTAATCTGGGGTCTAAAACATCCCTGAGGGTCTCACCCACCAAATTATAGCTTAAAACAGTTATTAGGATTGCTAAACCCGGAAAGAGCATCAGCCACCAGGCGCTTTCAATATAATGCATTCCGGTAGTTAGGATATTTCCCCAACTGGGAGTGGGTATCTGCACCCCGAGACCTAAAAAACTCAAGGACGACTCAATTAATATCGCCCCGCCGACACCGAGGACAGCGCTGACATATACGGGTGATAAGGCGTTTGGTAAGATATGCCTGAAGATAATCCTTCTATCCCCCGCGCCCAGGGCCCTGGCGGCATGAACATAATCCCTTTCTTTTAAGGATAAAAACTCAGCCCTGACCAATCTGGCTAAACCGGTCCAGCCGGTTAAACCTATGACCGCCATAACTATTAGAATATTGGGGCCTAAAAAAGCAATCAGCATTAAAATTAAAAATATCCTGGGAAAGCACATAATTATTTCGACTATTCTCATTAAAAGAATATCCACCCATCCACCAAAATAGCCCGCAATCGCCCCTACTGTGACTCCAATAATCAAAGATAAACCTACAGCCACAAAACCCACGCTTAATGAAATACGAGCTCCATAGACCATGCGCGAGAAAACATCCCGCCCTAAATCGTCCGTACCGAGAAGATGTTTCGATGAAGGCGGCTGTAGTCTGGCTCCCGGCGTGATGTTTATCTCTTCGGGGTCATAAGGAGCGATAAAATTAGCAAAGACAGCTATTAGAAACATAACTAAGATAACCGCTAAGCCCACACCCGCGTATTTTTTTCTAAAGTCTTTTTTCTTACTCATATCTAATCCTGGGGTCAATTGCCGCGTATAGAATATCTGAAATTAAAATCCCTATTAGGGTTAAAAAAACACTTATAATCCCCACGCCCATAACTGTGGGATAATCATACTGCATAATCGACATATAACCTAAGCGCCCCATGCCCGGCCAGGCGAATATGGTCTCAAAGATAAAACTGCCCCCGATTAATGCCGGCAGGGTCATGCCTAGAATAGTTACTACCGGTAAAAGCGCGTTCTTTAAGGCGTGTTTAAATATTATCCTGTTCTCACTAAGCCCTTTAGCGCGGGCGGTCCTGATATAATCCTGCCTGATAACTTCCAGCATACTGTATCTGACATAACGGGATAAACTTGCCAGGCCGGTAAATGCCAGCGTAACCAAGGGAAGGACTAGATGCCATAAAACATCCCCTATCCTTTGAGGTAAGCTCATATACTGGGCATACCAGGGGCTCATACCCGAGACCGGAAACCATTCTAACTCAAAAGAAAATAGACGCATGAGCATTAAGGCCAGCCAGAATGTGGGTGTCGCAAAACCGATAAAGACTAAAAAAGTTGTTATTTTATCAAAAAATGAGTTCTGTTTTACAGCTGATAAGACCCCGATGGGGATAGCAATGGAAAATATAAGAACCAGGGCTGAAAGCTGTAATAATAGGGTTGCCGGAAGGCGCTCTTTAATCTTATCTATGACCGGGCGGTTATCCACAAAGGACCTTCCAAAATCAAGGGTTACCACCCTCTTTAGCCAGCTGCCATATTGAACTATAAAAGGTTTATCTAAATTATAGAGTTCTTTTAACTGAGCTCTGGCGGAGCCGGATACTTCCGGATTAAGGCCATAACGCAGACTGGTTGGATCCCCGGGGGATAAATGCATTATCAGCAGGGTTAATAGTGAAATCCCGAATAACATGGGAACTATTAATAATAATCTTTTTAAAATATACTTAATCATAGTTTAATATAAGTTATAGTCCTAAGTCTATAGTCCTATGTCCTAAGTCGGAAAAGCAAAAAAAGCTGATAGTTGTTAGCTTATAGCTCATAATGAAAACAAGAAACAAGACACAAGATATACCCTGGTGGGCACAGGCAATAACCAAACAATAATCAATAACCAAGATGCAAGATACAAATAAGTCATAAGTCATAAGTCAGAAGCAAAAAACAAATAGCTCGTAGCTGTTAGCTGATAGCTCATAGTAAAAGCAAAAACAAAGCTTAATCCTTGATCCCGCCATAAAATGGCGAGACATCTATCCGCCTTCGCTAAAGCTTCGGCGGGATTCCCTCGAAATTTCAAAAAAATTTCTGGGACTCAAACCTGGAAATCGTACAGATTTCTCAGGGAAATTCGCCCGCCTGAGGCGGACTTATTTAAAAACTATACCTCTGTTCATTCTCTGGAACATACCAGTTAATAAAATCATATGAAATCCCGGCTGGCGCGGGAATGATGCCCTTAAATCTTTTATTTACCGCCGGTAAGGCATATGGAAAATATAAAAATGTATAGGGCTGTTCTTCGGCTAAAATAGCATGTATTTTCCGGTAACATTTAGCCCTCTCATCTAAATCATAGGTGCCTCTGGCGGCCTCAATGAGTTTATCAACCTCCGGATTATTATAACCGATAAAATTAAGTCCGCCTTCTTTGATGGCCTCGCTATGCCAGACGTTATAACAGTCCGGGTCTATAGGCATGGTCCAGCCTAAAATAAGCGCCTGGAAGTTTCTCTTATCCACAAACTCTTTTAAAAAGGTTACAAAGGCGATAGTCTGAACTTCCACTTTAATGCCTATCTCCTGCCAGTTGCGCTGGGCGATAGTAACCACATCTTCTCTTTGTTTATTGCCTTGATTAGTAATCAGTTTAAAGGAAAAAGGCTGGCCATCTTTATCTAAAATACCGTCTGCATCCGTATCCTCCCAGCCGGCTTCAGCTAATAACTCCCGCGCCTTAGCGGGACTGTAAGGATATTTTTTTACATCTCTATTATAGGCATAGGTATTTTTAATAAAGGGCCCGCTGCACTCTTCGCCTAAACCCATTAAAACCCCTTCAATTATCGCCTCTTTATCAAGAGCATAAGAAAGAGCCTGCCTGACTCTCTTATCAGAAAACATGGGGTCTTTTAAGTTATAGCCAATATAGGTATACTGATGCGCCAGGTATTTATACTTATTAAAACGCAAATTAAACTTACTTGTATCTGTGCGGTATTTATACTGATAAGGGCTGAGACTCATGGAGTCAATGCCGCCGGTGACTAGTTCTAAAAACTGAACCGCCTGATCGGGAATGATTCTTTCGACATATTTTGAAATATAAGGCTGACCCAGAAAATAATTCTTATAGCTGTTTAGAATCATATACTGGTCTGTCTTCCAAATGTCTAATTTATAAGGGCCTGTTCCTATAGGAGCGCGAGCATATTTGGAATCGCGGATATCCGTATTTTCAAATAAATGTTTAGGAATAATACCCATGCCCAGTTTTAACAACGCGGGGGCATAGGGTTTTTTGTAAATAAACTCTATTGTATGTTTATCAATAATTCTAATACTTTCTATATCCTGAAAACTGGCTATGTAGGGTACGGCATTATCAGGATTAAGAATGGTCATAAAGGTAAACTTAACATCTTCCGCCGAAAATTCCACCCCGTCATGCCAATAGACATTCTTTCTTAGCTTAAAAATAATACGCAGCTTATCATCAGAGACTTCCCAGCTTTTTGCCAAGTCGCCGACAACATTTAAATCTTTGTCAACTTTGGTGAGGCCGTTATAAACCAGATTGCAAATGCCGCCTGAAGCCGAATCATCGGCCAGAAAAGGAATTAATATAGTCGCGTCTGATAAACTGCCCGAGACGTACGCATCTCCATAATCCGCGGCAAAACCGGAGGAAAAACCAAAAATAAATAATAAAAAAGACACTGCTATGACAAGCAATGTCTTCATCATCCCTTCAATAATATATGAAGGCTTAAAAGTATATGAAGTACTATTAAAAAAATTACTCTTCTTTGGCTTCATCTTGCGCGGGTTCGGCACTGGCAGCCTCTTGTTCTACCTGCTCTTGACCGAGAGCCTGAGTATCATCAAAGAGAGACTCTGTCTTTTTGGCCGTAAGTATCGTCAGCGATATGCAGATCACAAAAAACAAGATCGCGAAAAGAGCCGTCCCCTTTGTAAGAAATTTCGAGGCTTTGGCACCCAAGAATGATTCGGCCATACCGCCGCCAAAAGCACCGGCTATACCTCCGCCATCTCCCTGCTGCATTAAAACTAACCCTACTAAAATCAAGCAGACAACTACATGTAAGGCTATTAAGATTGTAAACATTTTTACTCCTTATTAGATTTTTTGACCAACTCAGTAAAACTTTCGGCGTCTAAACTCGCCCCGCCTATAAGGCCACCATCAACATCGGGTTGACTTATAAGCTCCTCTACGTTTGAAGGTTTCATGCTTCCGCCATAGAGGATAATCGTTTCATCAGCTACATCAGAATCATATTTTTCTTTAATCAGATTTCTAATAAAAACATGAGCTTCCTGGGCCTGTTCGGCTGTGGCTGTCTTACCGGTACCTATAGCCCAAACCGGCTCATAAGCTATGATTATTTTTTTCATGGACTCAATATCTATATCCATTAAATCGCCTTCTAACTGAGAAGTAATAACTTCGAATGTTTTATTAGCTTCTCTTTCTTCAAGTTTTTCTCCGATACAAAGAATAGGAGTTAAATCGGCTTCAATAGCTTTTTTGACCTTTTTATTAATCAACTCATCAGACTCATTAAAAATAGTCCTTCTCTCAGAATGCCCTATAATTACGTGAGTACAGCCGCAATCTTTCAGCATAGAGGCTGAGATTTCTCCGGTATAAGCTCCACTATCCTCAAAATAGATGTTTTGCGCGCCAAGTGAGATATTAGACTCGCCTACAACATCGCTGACAACAGATAAAGCCGTAAACGGCGGGCAGACTAAAATATCAACATTGTCTACATCAAATACTTGTCTTTTTATCTCATTAACCAAAATCGCGGCTTCGGTTGCCGTTTTGTTCATTTTCCAGTTTCCAGCTATTAATGTTTTTCGTGCCATAACTATTCCTTACTTTGATCTTAGTGCCGCGATACCCGGCAACTCTTTACCTTCTAAGAATTCCAGTGAAGCGCCGCCGCCGGTTGAAATATGAGTCATCTTATCAGCTAAATTAAGTTGGTTAATCGCGCTGGCCGTATCTCCGCCGCCGATAATGGTAGTGGCGTCCAGAGTTGCGATATAATTGGCTATTTCGTTAGTGCCTTTGGCAAAAGGTTCAATTTCAAATATGCCCACGGGGCCGTTCCAGACAATCAATTTCGCCTTTGAAAGGTTTTCTTTAAAAGCTTCTATACTCTTGGGCCCTATATCAACACCCATCCAGCCGGCTTCTATTGCCAGGCCATCTGTGGTTTTGATATTAGCGTCTTTATCTATTTTATCAGCGATAATATGGTCCAGGGGAAGTATAATTTTAACTCCCTTCTCCTCGGCTTTAGTTAAAATCGATTTGGCTAAGTCGAGTTTATCGGCTTCTAAAATAGAATTTCCTATCTCTATGCCTTGAGCCTTTAAAAATGTATAAGCCATTCCGCCGCCGATTAAGATACTATCTACTTTATCAAGCAGGTTTTCAATGACACCTATCTTATCGCTTACTTTAGCACCGCCTAAAATAGAAACATACGGTTTCTCGGGGTTGCTTACGGCTTTACCTAAAAAGTCTATTTCTTTCTCTAAAAGAAAACCGGCTAGAGCGGGCAGGTAATTAGTTATGCCCACTACAGAGGCGTGAGCCCTATGAGAAGTTCCAAAGGCATCATTGACAAAAACATCAGCCAGGCCGGCTAATTCTTTGGCAAAGGCCTCATTATTTTTCTTCTCCTCGGGATGAAAACGAAGATTCTCTAAAAGAATAACTTCATCATCCGCCTGTTCACTTACTCTTTTCTTTACCTCTTCTCCAACACAGTCATTAAGTTTAACTACTTTTTTAATGTCTAAAAGCTCCACCAAACGCTTGGCCACCGGATCCATTCTTAATGAGTCCTTGACTTCACCTTTGGGCCTGCCTAAATGAGAAGCCAATATTAATTTAGCCCCTTGCCCCAGGATATAGTTAATCGTGGGTAAGGCCGCTTTTATGCGGGTGTCGTCGGTTATATTGCTATTTTCATCTAAGGGTACATTAAAGTCCGCCCTCATGAAAACCTTTTTACCTTTTAAGTCGTAATCCTTCACGCTAAGTTTATCCAAGTTTAGCTCCTATAAAGACTGTTAAGTCAATAACTCTACAGGAATAACCCCATTCGTTGTCATACCAGCTAAGCACCTTGACCAATGTGTTATCAACTACATTGGTGAATGAAGCGTCAAATATACTTGAATATGGATTACCATAGAAATCTCTTGAGACTAACGGCAGGTCGTTGTACTGTAGAATATTCTTTAATTCACCTTCAGAAGCCTTCTTGAAGGCGGCGTTAATTTCTTCAACAGTCGTTTCTTTTCCAAGCAGACAAACCAGGTCGGTCAAAGAAACGTTCGGAGTAGGTACTCTGATGGCCATGCCGTCTAATTTACCTTTAACTTCAGGGATAACTAAAGCGGTTGCCTTGGCAGCGCCTGTAGTTGTCGGAATCATTGATAAAGCGGCCGCGCGGCCTCTTCTTAAATCTTTATGAGGCAAGTCCAGAATTTTCTGGTCAGCCGTATATGAGTGAATAGTGGTCATTAAACCGCTTTTAATACCGAAGTTGTCATTTAATATTTTTACTATGGGAGCAACGCAGTTTGTTGTGCATGAGGCGTTTGAAATGATGTTATGGTTTGCTGTATCATATTTATCTTCATTAACACCCATAACGATAGTTATATCTTCATCTTTCGCCGGAGCTGAAATGATTACTTTTTTCGCGCCCGCCTGAATATGTTTTGAAGCGCCTTCTTTATCACGGAAAATACCGGTGGACTCAATTACGATATCCACTCCCATGGCTCCCCAGGGAATCTCAGATGGGTCTCTATGGCTGACCACCTTAAGGGCTTTACCATCAACAATAATTGAATCTCCCTTGCTTTCAACTTTTTTATCCCAGATACCCATAGTTGAATCATATTTTAGTAAATGGGCTAATGTTTCTAC
>CBDUVS010000054.1:0-7560 GCA_965370735.1 uncultured bacterium
AAATAACTATTACGACTTTCCATTTAAAGTTAGCAACCACGTTGATCCTCCTTAAAAACTATTGATTTTCTGTATTCTTTTTCTTACCCAGTATAAAGCTTTTACCGATTTCAATCCTAGTAGTAGCATCTATTCTTAAAGTAAACGTATCAGGTTTTACATTAACAATAGTTCCATGAATACCCCCCTGGGTAATCACTTCATCATTTTTCTTTAAACTCTGGAGCATTTCTGTATGTTTTCGCTGTTGGGCTTTCTGCGGACGAATCATAAGAAAATAAATTACCCCCACAATGGCAACAAACGGCAACAAAGCAAATAAAGGGTTCTGCGCTTCTGCCTCGACCCCGGTCCGCGGTGCTGTTCCGGCCGCATAGGCTATAGTAGCTAATAAGTTCATCTTTTTCTCCTTTAGTTTTAGTTTTAGTTTTATGTTTATTATCTATTATTGCTATTATAAGCCTTTTTAAATCCTTTTTCAAACTTTTCAAACTGATTATTTTCAATGGCCTGACGCACTCTCAAAGTAAACTCCTGATAGAAATATGTATTATGGTATGATACCAATCTGGAACCTAAAATTTCACCCGTATTAAATAAGTGCCTTAAGTACGCTCGGCTGTAGTTTTTACAGACAAAACAATCACAATTTTTATCCAAGGGTTTATTGTCTTCCTTGTAAGCCCCGTTTCTCACAACTACTTTGCCTCTTGAGGTAAAAGCGGTTCCGTTTCTGCCATACCTGGTAGGTATTACACAATCAAACATATCCACTCCGCTTTTAATGGCTTCTAATATATCCAAAGGAGTTCCCAGGCCCATAAAATACCTGGGCTTATCCTTGGGTAAATTATCAAGCGTTATCTTTAAAATATCATGACTCAACTTGGTAGGCTCACCCACCATCAGGCCGCCTATAGAATATCCGTCAAAATCCAGGTCAACTAATTCCTGAGCGGCTTTCTTTCTTAGCTCAGAGAATGTTGCTCCCTGAACTATCCCAAAAAGGAACTGTTGATAGTTCCTTCTTTTTTGCCTTTTTTTAAACTCGTTCTTAGAACGCTTGGCCCAAGCGGTTGTCCTCTCTAATGAAACCTCAGCATAATCGCGACTGGCCGGATAATGAGTACAGACATCTAAAGGCATAATAATATCCGCGCCTAAATCAGACTCTATCCCAATTACTTTCTCCGGAGTAAGCATATGATAAGAACCATCAATGTGCGATTGGAACCTTACTCCTTCATCACTAACTTTTTTTAATTCTGCTAAACTAAAAACCTGATATCCACCCGAATCAGTAAGTATAGGCTTGTGCCAATTCATGAATTTATGCAAACCGCCTAACTTTTTAATTATCCTGGTGCCCGGCCTAAGATATAAGTGATAAGCATTAGCTAAAACAATCTCTGCTTTAGCGCTTAAGATATCCTCACTGGATAATGTTTTTACTGTTGCTTGTGTCCCAACCGGCATAAAGCACGGCGTATTTACTATCCCCGCTTCAGTTTTCAGCCTGCCTCTTCTGGCATTTGATTTTAAGCTTTGATTTTTTATTTTAAAAAATGTTTTTATCATACATATAACATATATTTTGAATATAAGCAATTAAGCTAAACTTTATAAAATTAGCATCGCATCACCATAACTATAAAAGCGGTACTTTCTTTTAACAGCCTGCCTGTATGCTTCCATTAATAATCCATGGCCTTTTTCAACTGATATATTATCAACATTACTTATAAAAGCACTAACTAACATCAATAGAGAACTATTTGGTAAATGAAAATTAGTTAGTAAAACATCAGTTGCCCTAAATTTATAAGGCGGGTATATAAACAAGTCTGTTTCGCGAGCCTGTTGTTGCAAAACACCTTTATCAAAAGCAGACTCCATAGCTCGGCAACTCGTAGTACCTACCGCAACAATCTTCCCTTTATTTTTTCTTACTTTATTAAGCGTATTTGTTGTTTGTTTATTAAGAGAAAAATACTCTTTATGTAATCTATTTTTCTCTAAGTCCTCCTGGGTAACGGGTTTAAATGTACCATAGCTGACATGTAAAGTCAATTGGCAGATTTTGGCACCTTTGCTTTTAATCCTCTGAAGATATTTTTTATCAAAGTGCAGCCCGGCCGTCGGAGCGGCAACAGCACCTTTTTTAGTAGCGTAAACAGTTTGATATCTTAATTTATCAGTTGCTACGGGTAATCTTTTTATGTAGGGTGGAAGCGGGACTACGCCTTCTTTTTCAAGCAGCTTATCCAATCCGCTTGTCCTTTTAAACTTAATTACCTTCTCGGGTGAAACATTTTCTATAACCCGTGCTTTAATTGAACTTTTGGGAAATTTTATATAATCCCCTTCCTTGGCTCTCTTGGATGGCTTGACTAAAACTTTATATGTATAAGGCGCTATTTTTCTTTCAATAAAAACTTCTAGCTTTGCGCCTGTTTTTTCTCTTACAGCTTTAAGCCGAGCCGGAATCACATAGGTATTATTTACAACCAAAGCGTCATCTTTGTTGATATAGTTAATAAAGTCAATAAAAGCCCTGTGCTCAATAGTTTCCTTATCACGGTTAATAACTAGAAGCTTGGACTGGGTCCTCTTTTTTGCCGGATGCTGAGCAATTAATTCCTGGGGCAATTCATATTTAAAGTCATTGAGCGTAAGTACCATCATCCCAGATATCCATTATATTATTTTCCGGATAATAAAAATCCAGTATTTCATCCGCCTTAAAACCATCTTGAGCCATACCGCAAGCTCCCCACTGACACAGCCCCACACCATGGCCCCAACCTTTACCTTCAAAATAGAGAAATTCATCATATAATTTAACAGTAAAGTTGGTTGATTTAATTAATGTCGGGCTTATCATTATCCTGAACTTATTAGAAGGTACCTTAAAAGTACCTTGAGTTGTTTTAATAATAATATCAGTTACCCTGCCTGAAGCATCATATGCAGCCGGCTTAAATGATGTAATTTTGCCGCATTTATAACTATTTTCCAATAATTTTTTTCTGACGAGCCAGATTGACACCTTTCTTGACCAGTTAAAGTGAGGCGAACGCGCGCAGTACAGACAAGGCCTGCCTTTTAAAACAGGAAGGTTTGTCTTCCATAACTTATCGGCATCTTCAGTATACCCACCGCAACAAGCATGAAAGTAGGCCGAAAATACCTTTCCATTATAAGTCATAACCTGTCCATAAGTTTTTATTACAGCTTTATTGGTGCGGTACTTTTCACTGGTAGCACCACCATACACCTGAGAATAGGTTGTGTTGGTTAAATCATACTCTTTATCTTTATTAACCTGATGTTGATGCAAAGCAAAAGTTCTTGACGCAATAGCTTGGGCCTTTAAAGCCTCCATTGGCCATAGATGAGAAACTTCATGATATAAAACACCACATAAATATTCCTCAATATCGACATGATTAACTAAAAGCAGAGTTTCATCGGGGGTTTTTATAATATCCATTACGCCTCTAAACTTACGTTTATCAATAATAACGGCCGCATTAGAAACAGTCTCTATACGAATACCTGCTACAGCCAACCTCTCATTGCCTAACTCTAAACCATTTTTACTAGCTTTTACTTTAGCTCTTAAGTTCTTCCCCTCTTTAAGCAGGTTTTCTGAATTCAAAGAGTATATACGGTATCGGCCTTTAAGCTGCAAATCAACCGCATATTTTTTCTGAGCCACTGCTACTCTGATATATTTCTTTGGCCCCCGGGGACTCTGTGCCATAGCTAAAACCAAAGGTGATTTGGCAATTACTATAATTATCAAAATTATTATAATTAAAAAATATTTTTTCATTTTATTAGGCGTATTATTAAAAAAATTACACTTAAAATTAAACTAATTAATAAACAGGAAGATAATGGAAAATAAAAACCAAAATTCTCTCTTTGAATATGAATATCTCCCGGTAACTTTCCAAAAAAAGCAAATTTACTAAATAGTATAAAAAAAGCCCCGGCTATTATTAATATTATTCCCGCAATAATAAGCAGGCGGCCTATATCATTCATTTCTTTTCCTATATTGCTTTAGATATCTGGCTCTCTCGGAATATAAACACCCACAGTATTTCTGTAAATACATGCCCAATTCCCTAGCTCTATCATGAGCCTGCTTAAACCCTTTGGAAAAATCATGGTAATAAAAATGTAATCCTTGTTTCTTGGCAATCTTCTCCCCTATTTCCTTTATAGCTATTTGATCTTGATAGGGACTAACTAAAAGTGTAGTCGTAAATGTATCAAGGCCTAACTCCTTGGTTTTTATGGCTGTTCTCTCAAGGCGTGCCTGCCAACATAAGTGACAGCGTTCAGGTTCTTCAGTTTTATCTTTAATTTTTGAAAAATAATCCTCTAAGCTATAACCCTCTTCAACAACTAATCCAAAATTGTTTTTTTCTATATAATCCTTTAGAGATTTTAATCTCTCTTTATATTCACTGTATGGATGAATATTGGGATTATAAAAATAATTTACAACTTTAAAACCCGCATCGGTAAGATATTGATATGGATAAATCAGACAAGGCGCGCAACAGACGTGTAATAATATATTTTTCATGAAACTTAAAACAGTTCTTTTTGATGTTCACTTTTAAGCTTAATATTAAAATGCTTGAGGGCTGCTTCTGTTGCTTCTCTACCCCTCGGACTTCTTTTTAAAAACCCAACTTTTAATAAATACGGCTCCACCACATCAGTTATAATATCTTTTTCTTCATTTAGTGTAGCAGCCAATGAGTCAATCCCTACGGGACCTCCTTTATATGTCTTGATAACTGTTTTAAGCACTTTTCTATCTAAGCTATTAAGTCCTTTATCATCCACGCCATGCATGCTCAGGGCCTTATCAGCCGTATCTTTATTAATCGAACCGTCACCTTTAACTTCAGCAAAATCCCTTACCCTTCTTAATAAGCGGTTAGCCACTCTGGGAGTCCCCCGGGAACGCCCGGCTATTTCAGCCGCGCCCCCATTATCAATTGGAACACTTAAAATACTTGCCGACCTTTTAATAATCTTAACTAAATCTTCAGGTTCATAAAAATCAAGGTGGAAAAACAGACCAAACCTGGTTCTTAATGGCGCTGTAAGCAGCCCTGCCCTAGTAGTAGCTCCTATAAAAGTAAAAGGTTTGATATTAAAATTTATTGTCTTAGCATACGGCCCTTTATCAATTATAAAATCTATCTGAAAGTTTTCCATGGCCGGATACATAAATTCTTCAACATTTTTTGATAACCGGTGAATTTCATCAATAAAAAAAATGTCTTTCTCTTCCAGATTAGTTAAAATCCCTATTAAATCACCTGCCCTGTCTACCGCCGGGCCACTAGTGCAGGTAATTTTTGAATTAATCTCATGAGCAATTATATGCGCCAGAGTTGTTTTGCCTAATCCGGGAGGACCTGAAAAAAAGATATGCTCCATGGGTTCATTTCTTTTTCTGGCCGCCTCAATGGATATTTTAAGATTCTCGACTATCTTTTTTTGACCAACAAAATCAGACAAGCCTTTTGGCCTTAAAGAGAGATTAACAACCAAATCCTCATCCGTCTCTTGGCTCTTCAAGAATTCACAATTTTCTATTTCTTGCTTATTTTTACTAGCCATAAACTACCGTTATTTCTCTTTAGCCCTTTGTTTATATATTTCATTTAAGATATCTTCAACACTCTTCAAATTATGATTATTTACGAAAGCATCATAGAGCATTTTTTCAGCTTCTTGTTTTTTATATTGTAATTGCATAAGAACTTGCAGCGCTTCTCTTTGTATATCGGAATTAATTTCTTTTTTAAGGGTTTTTCTACCAACATCTTTAATGAGACCAAATTTACCAACTCTTCCCTGAAGTTTGGCAATCACTTCCCGGGCCCGCCTACTACCTATACCCGGTAATGATTTTAAAACCGCTTCATTGTTCGAATCAATAGCATCAGCTATAACTGATATAGGCAGAGACAAAGCCTTGACAGCCGCTTTAGGGCCTATGCCGGAAACACTGATAAACTGAATGAAGAACTCCCGCTCAATTTCATTAGAAAAACCTATTAATGTAGGAATTGATCTAGAAGGTTCAACCTGATGATAATGGTAGATTACCAACTCGAAGGGTTCTTTTGAATCGAGAGATAAATTAAAGGAGTCCATAATTGCCGTCGGTATAAGCACCTCATATGTTATACCTCCACTCACTTCCAATAAAATGCTGTTATCATTAATTTCTTTAAGAATTCCTCGTATTCTGGATATCATTTAACTCCCCCGTTTAAATCAAGGTAGGTATAAGTTATAGCTATAGCCAAAGCATCCGATGCGTCAAAAGACTTAGGTGCTTCCTTAAGTTTGAGAATATTTTGAACCATACTTTGAACCTGATATTTTTGAGCATCACCTCTACCGGTAATGGCTTTCTTTACCCTCTTAGCAGCATAACTTTTTATAGGTAAAGAAAATTGCGCAGCCGCTAAACAAACTATCCCTCTGGCATAACCCAGCGAAATGGCTGTTGCTAAATACTTAGTATGAGTAAAAACTTCTTCCAGCGCAAGTACCTCGGGTTCGTATTTCCTGATAATTTCCACTAAACCCGAATATATCTTATTTAATCTATTTTCAACTAAATCTTTATTAGATGTCCTGATAACACCGGCTGTTATCAATCGCAGGTCATCTTTTGACTTCTCGATTACTCCGAAGCCAGTTATATTCAATCCCGGATCAACCCCTATTATACGCATAGGTTCTCTTAGGTATGTTTTTGTAGTATTTCTTCAGGTATATCAAAATTAGCATATACATGAGCTACATCATCATGATCATCTAAAGCATCAATGAGACTCAAAATTTGATCCGCCTGAGGTCCGACAACTTTAATATACGACGAGGGTATCATAGTCAACTCATCAGATTCCATTTTTATATTATTATCAGCTAAAGCTTTTTTTACTATTTCATAGTTCTTAGGTTCAACTGTAATTTCAAAGGTGTCACCTTCTTGTTTTAGATCTTCAGCACCGGCATCTAAAACTATACCCATAAGAGTGTCTTCATCAGCATCTTTAGTATTTACCAATATAACACCTTTTTTAGTAAACTGCCAGGCTACAGAACCGGAACCAGCCAGATTACCGTTTAATTTAGTAAATATTCTTCTTATTTCGGCTGAGGTTCTATTTTTGTTATCTGTGGCTGCCTCTACTAAAACTGCTACGCCTCCCGGAGCATAGCCTTCATAAGCCACATCTTCATAAATCACACCGGGTAACGCTCCCGTGCCTCTTAAAACCGCTTTATTAAGGTTGTCCGCGGGGACATTAGCTTCTTTAGCTTTGTTAATAGCCTGCCTTAAGCGGGGGTTGGTATCTATATCGCCGCCTCCTTCACGCGCGGCAATAGTAACTTCTTTTATTAATTTAGAAAACAGTTTACCTCTTTTGGCATCATTAGCAGCTTTTTTGTGCTTGATACCCGCCCATTTAGAATGTCCAGACATATAAAAAACCTCCTGTATAT
>CBDUVS010000055.1:0-7528 GCA_965370735.1 uncultured bacterium
TTTTCTTTCTGCCTACAGCCATAGCCGCGATATTTATCTTATTCTTACCCAATATAGTTCCAATTTGACCAATCATACCCGCCACATCTTTATGTCTGGTCAGCATCATATAACCGGATGGAACCGCGTCAACATAAAAATCATTAACCTTAACTATCCTGGGATCCTGCTTGGTAAACATAGTAGCAGCTACTTCACACTTAGCCTTACCGGTTATAACTTCAACATTGATAAGACTGCTAAACTCTTCAGCCTCTTCCTGCTTACTTTCAACTATCTTAATGCCTCTGTTCTTTGCTATAACCTGAGCATTAACATAATTAACATCTTCTTCTAATATGGGGGACAATAGCCCTTTAACTAAACCCATAGTAACCGGAGCCAGCGTATATTTGGCTATCTCACCACTATATTTTATGGTAACTTGATTTATTCTGCCATCCAACATCTGGCTTTGAAATTTACCTAATTTTTCCGCCAAATCAATGTAAGGTTTTACAATTTCAAGAATTTCCGGATCAACTGCCGGTAAATTAACAGCATTCTTATATCCTTTACCTAAAAGCGCGTCTCTAACTTGCCTGGCTATATCAATAGCTACGCTTACCTGAGCCTCTTCTGTTGACGCGCCTAAATGAGGAGTGGCAACTACACAATCCAATGAAACGAGCGGATTATCAACCGGGGGTGATTTTTCGTAAACATCAAGAGCCGCTCCCGCTACAATGCCTTTTTTAATGGCTTCGAATAAAGCTTTTTCGTCAACAATGCCGCCTCTGGCACAATTTACTATCCTTACTCCCTTTTTCATTATATTAAACTCATCCTTACTAATCAGGTGTCTGGTATCATCTGTAAGAGGAGTATGTATGGTAATGCAATCTGACACTGAAAATAATTTCTTAAGAGTAACTATTTCTACATTAAGTTCCTTGGCCTTTTCTAATGAAAGATACGGATCGAAGGCTATTACCTTCATTCCAAAGGCTATCGCCCTTTTGGCAAACTCTGTTCCTATGCGGCCCATACCGATAATACCCAAAGTTTTTCCAAAAACCTGGCTTCCCATAAATTTTTTTCTCTCCCAGAGATTCGCTCTGAGAGAAGCGTTTGCCTGAGGAATATTTCTTAAAAGTGCCAAAAGAAGACTGAAGGCATGCTCCGCCGTAGAAATGGTATTACCTCCGGGAGCATTCATTACAACTATGCCTTTTAGGCTGGCAGCATCAACATCAACATTATCAACTCCTACACCGGCCCTGCCGATAACTTTCATCTTATTGGCATTTTCAATTATATCTTTCGTCAACTTTGTACCGGATCTTATAATGATAGCATCGTAATCCTTGATTATTTTTTTTAGTTCCTCAGGGGGCACTTTAGCTTTTTCATCCACATGAAAACTCTTAACTTTCTTAAGAATTTCTATGCCTTCTTTAGCTAATGGATCGCTGACTAATATTTTCATTTAAAAAACCTCCAAGTAGATTTACTTTTTTATCCGGTTAAAATCTCTTCCGCTTTTTTAATACCGGCACCCAACTCAAACTTATATCCTATCTCCTTTAGGGCCATTTCTAAAGCTGAAATTCCAACTATTGTATCAAATCTATTCATATATCCCAAATGAGCTATTCTGATTATTTTTCCCTTGAGTTGAGCCTGGCCGCCAGCTACCCAAACATCATATTTATCCCGCAGCTTCTTAACTAACTCAACGCCATCAATGGTTTCGGGCAATTTTACAGCCGTAACCACGCACGACGGACTTTCAGGTGCTAATAAGCCTAGCCCAAGAGCCTTAACAGCTTCTCTTGTTGCTTTCGCTAAAAGCTCATGCCTCTTTAAGACATTCTCAACGCCTTCTGAAGTTATAATATTTAAAGCTTCAACCAAACCAATAATTAAATTAACCGCGGGAGTCCAGGGTGTATCACTATTAGCAAGTGACTTATTGGCTTTACTCAGGTTAAAGTAATACTTGGGTAAATCTGACGCTTCTGTGAGTTTCCAGGCTTTGTCATTTAAGGCGATAAAAGCAAGTCCCGGGGGCATCATAAGGCCTTTCTGTGAACCTGTAACAACGACGTCAACGCCCCAATCATCCATTTTAATTTCTTCGGCTCCAAGGGCACTAATAGCATCAGTCACCTGAATCACCTGATGGTTTTCAGTAGTTTCCGCGATCGCTTTTATATTAGTTTTAACTCCGGTTGAAGTTTCGCAAAGAGTGGTAAAAACGGCTTTAATTTCAGAATCAGCCTCAAGCTCAGATTTAATTACGGCCGGATCAACCGACTTGCCCCATTCAACTTCTATAATTTTAACGTTAACTCCATAGGCTTTACATATTTCAACCCATCTTTCCCCAAACTTACCACCGGATACAGCCAGGGCTTTATCACCTTTAGAAAGCAAGTTGCAAACTGCCGCTTCCATAGCTCCCGTACCGCTGGATGCCAAAGTTATAACAGGGTTCTTGGTCTGAAAAACCTCCTGCAACCCCTTTGTCGCCTCAGCTATATAAGATCTAAATTGCTTTGTTCTGTGGTGAATAATTGGCTTGGCCATCGCTAAAAGGCATTCCGGTGGTACCGGTGTCGGGCCCGGAGTAAGTAAATAACGCTTTTTCAACATTGTCTATTCCATTTCTTTTATAGAAAAAATTAAACTGACATAATCTGTTTCTGACTGTAAGCATCCGGCCATAAGTTATTCTTGCCTTTTAATTTTCCCGCTGTTTTACTGTTTTTTTTACGTACAAGGGCAATTTGAAAAACCTGGCCGATATTTTCCACTAATTTTATATTAAGTTTACTTAGGACATCTTTAGGAATATCCACTAAATCCTTTTCGTTTTCTTTAGGTAAAATAACTGTTTTAAATCCTATTCTATGAGCAGCCAGGATTTTTGACTTAAGTCCCCCAACGGGTAAAACCTTACCTCTTAAAGTGATCTCGCCCGTCATTGCCACATTTTTATTAACCGGCTTTTTAGTTAAGGCTGAGGCAATTGCCGTAGCAATAGTAATTCCGGCTGAGGGCCCGTCTTTTGGTATCGCTCCCTCGGGTACATGAATATGGATGTCGCTATTTTTATAAAAACTCGGATTTATCTTCAGCTCATCAGAAACCGACCTAATAAAAGCCATGGCTGTTTTAGCGGACTCCTGCATAACCTCTCCCAACTTACCGGTAAGGGTTAATTTGCCGGTCCCCCTCAAGGCAACTGTTTCAACCGGCATCACATCACCGCCGGCTTGAGTCCACGCCAACCCAAAGGCAACTCCGACTTCATGGTGCTTTTCTTTTCTGTTTTCAGAAAATTTGGGCGGCCCTAAATATTTATGGACATTTAAAGAATCAATAGAAAACTTAACTTTCTTTTTATTGTTTTCTACAATATCCCTCACAACCTTGCGGCAGATATGAGCTATTTCTCTCTCTAAATTTCGCACACCCGCTTCAAGTGTATATTGCTTAATTATTAATCTAATGGCATTATCAGAGATATTAAAAAATTCCTGAGAAAGGCCGTGACGCTTTAACTGTTTGGGCACTATAAATTCATTAGCTATCTTTAATTTCTCATAATTAGTATAACCCGGCAATTTAATAATCTCCATCCGATCCATTAGTGGATGGGGTATATTATCTTGGATATTACTGGTAGTTATAAACATCACTTCAGAAAGATCAAAATCAACTTCCAGATAATGATCTGAAAAACTATGATTCTCCTCGGGGTCTAAAACCTCCAACATAGCGCTTGAAGGATCCCCTCTAAAGTCAGTTGACATTTTATCAATTTCATCCAAAAGAAATACAGGATTTTTAGATTTTCCCTTAGCTAAAGATTGCATAATTCTTCCCGGCATTGCGCCAATATAGGTTCTTCTATGGCCTTTTATCTCAGCCTCATCCCTAACGCCGCCCAAAGAAACCCTTACAAAATTCCTATTCAGCGCTCTGGCGATAGATTTCGCTAATGATGTTTTACCTACGCCTGGCGGCCCCACAAAACAAAGGATTTGGCTTTTAATACCTTTAGTGTGTTTTTTGACAGCTAAGTACTCTAAAATGCGTTCTTTCGCTTTATCTAATCCATAATGATCGGCATTCAACACCTCATCCGCGGCCTTTATATCAAGCCTGTCTTTTGTTCTGGACTGCCAAGGTAATCTTAAAAGCCAATCGACGTAATTTCTAATGACCGCGCTCTCCGGGGAAACCGGGTTCATGCGATCCAGCTTTTTTACTTCGCGCAAAGCGACTTCCTTGGCTTCCTTGCTCATTTTCGCTTTTTTTATTTGTTTAGCTAGATTTTCAACTTCTTTTTTTTCTTCTTTTTTATAACCAAGTTCTTTCTCAATAGCTTTTAATTGCTCCTGCAGATAATAATCCTTTTGAGACTTATCCAATTGTTTTTTAACATTTCCCAATATCTTCTGTTCAACTCTTAAAATTTCTATTTCTGAATTCAGCATACCACTTAAACGTTTGAGTCTTTTGACGGAATCTATTTCCTCTAAAAGCCGCTGCTTCTCAGGTATCTTAATATTCAACTGGGCTGCTATAGCATCAGCAAGTTCAGAAGGAGAATTCATTGAGTTTATTGAAACAATTGTTTCTCCGCTTATTTTTGGATTCAATTTCGCGTAATTTTCAAATTGATTAACCACGGTGCGCATCAAAGCCTGAACTTCCAAAGTAATCTTTAGCTTCTCATTTAAAGCCTGAAGCTCCACGCGGTCATAATCAGTCATAGAAACAATTTTTCTCACTTTAGCTCTCTTTTTAGCTCCAACAACAACTTTATATGAACCGTCCGGTAATTTAAGAGTCTGCAACACTTCAGCTAACACACCAATGCTATACAAATCACTTTCCTTGGGATTCTCCACAAGATAATTCTTCTGAGTACAGAGAAAAAGAACCTTATTGCTCTCCATGGATTTTTCCAAAGCATTTATGGATTTTTCTCTGCCCACCAAAAGGGACATAACCATATAAGGAAAAATAACTAAATCTCTAATAGGTAATAATGGAATTTTTTCGCTCATCATTTTTGACTTTTAATAACCTCATCTACTAAACCATATTTTTTAGCTTCTTCGGCTGACATAAAAAAATCTCTATCAGCGTCTTTCTCAATTCTTTCTAACGCCTGGCCTGTGTGTTTGGCTAAAATTTCATTTAATTTGTCTTTTAAACGTAATATTTCTTTCGCTTGGATACTGATATCAGTAGCCGCTCCGCTAACACCACCCCACGGCTGGTGAATCATAACTCTAGCATGCGGCAAAATATACCTTTTGCCTTTTTTGCCGGCAGCTATTAATAACGCGCTCATACTGGCTGCCTGGCCGATACAATAAGTGGCTACATCACATTTGACAAATTGCATCGTGTCGTAAATAGCAAGACCCGCGGTTACGCTTCCGCCGGGCGAATTAATATATATGCTTATTTCTTTCTTTGGGTCTTCCATCTGCAAAAAAAGTAGCTGGGCAATAATTAAATTCGATATATCTTCATCAATCACCGTACCAACAAAAATAATCCTATCCTTAAGAAGGCGTGAAAATATATCATATGCCCTCTCTCCTCTGGCAGACTGCTCAACTACCATAGGAACTAAATGCTGAGCTTTTTCGGCTAATCTTGCCATATCTTTCTCCTTATTTTGAAATTTCTTTTACCTTTGCTTCAGAAATCAAATAATCGATTACTTTTTCTCTCTCTATCTGCTCTTTTAAACTCTCAATAGAGTTATTTTTCTGAAAGTGTTCCTTAATCTTTTCAAGATCGGTCTTGTTCTGCTTCGCCAATAATTCTAAACGCCGCTCCAATTCATCATCAGAACAAGTTATATTCTCAGCCTTGGAAATTGCCTCGGTCAAAAAGTAAATTTTAACTTGTCCTTCAGCGTCTTTAAAAGCGTTATTATTAAGTAATTCTTCCCGCTTATCAATTTCTTCCTGCGGCAATCCCTGATAAGCAAGACGCGTTTTAATGTCTTTTACGATCTGAGTTGCCTGCTCTTTAATCATACTTTCAGGCACTGTTATCGGATTAAGCTTAATAAGCTGCTCCGCTAATTGCCTCTCAGTCTCGAGTTTAATTTCGCTTTCTTTTCTTGCTTTTATATCCGCCCTAAGAGCATCTTTAAAATCAGTAACTGTTTTATAATCCCCTAAACCCTTTACAAATTCATCGTCTAACTTCGGGATACTTTTTTCTTTGATTTCCTTAACCTTTAATTTAAAGTTGGCTTCTTTGCCCACAAGTTCCTTCTTAGGATAATTTTCGGGTAATTTAGCTGTTACTTCAATTTCATCGTTAGGTTTGACACCTTTTAATTTAGCTGTAATTTCTTTAATTTCATTAGGGTTATCTCCTAATGAAAACCAGGCATTATCTCTTTTTTCTGTCTTACCACCTATAGTAAATTCATAATCGGCTACTACAAAATCGCCATCTTTTGCGCCTCTGCCATCAATTGTTTTATAATCGGCAAATCTCTCTCTGGCCATATTTAGCGCGTCTTCAACTTCAGAATCTTCAACTTTCAGCTTTCTTTTATTGATATTCAAGCCTTTATACTTTTTTAACTTTACGGCTGGCTTAACATCAACCACCGCTTCATAATAGAGTGGTTCTCCGTCAGCAAGCTTTACTTGACTGACTTCAGGATGAGCCACAGGATTAATGTTGTGGTCTTTTATCGCCTGAGAGTATGTTTGTGGAATTAACCTGTTTAAAACCTCATCCTTAGCTTCCTTGGAATGGCGTTGTTCAATAATACTTCTAGGAGCCTTACCTTTTCTATATCCCGGGACTTCGGCCGCTTTAGTTATTTCTTTGTAGATAATATCCAGCTCTTGCTGAACTACATCACTGGGAATATGAATTTTTAAAACTTTTTTGCAGGGATTTATTTCTGAAACACTTACTTTCAAAATACTGCTCCTTCCGGATTTTATAGTCTTTATTATACAGCCAAACACAAAAAAACTTAACACATATTGAGGTACTTCGTTTCACTCAGTACCAAATTCATCCCGCCACTGCGGGATTCATTTGGAGCGGGAGACGGGATTCGAACCCGCGACGTCAACCTTGGCAAGGTTGCACTCTACCGCTGAGCTACTCCCGCAATAAAGTGTTATATACGTGACCTAATTTACTGGTGCGGACGGAGAGGGTCGAACTCTCACCCTATCACTAGGACAGGATCCTAAATCCTGCGCGTCTGCCAGTTCCGCCACGTCCGCTAAATAGCACATAGCGTATAGCATATAGCAAATAATTAAATCAAAAATTTCTTAACAAGTAATTCTGCTTATGTGCAAAATCTTAGTCTTCCTTCTTCCGCAATATAACCTCTATCTATAAGCCATTTGCCATTAGCCAAATTTGGTACCCGCACAAGGAACTACAACCTGTCGCTTACGCTCCTTAAGGAAACACCCTGATGGTTTTTCCTTAATGTCCTTCGGCGCGCTCAGGACGCTTCCTTTTCCCT
>CBDUVS010000056.1:0-7379 GCA_965370735.1 uncultured bacterium
GGATAAGAGTAAAAATGATTCTATCTATAGCAAGACGCTGAGCTTATTTAATAAAGCTGATGACTTAAGGCTTAAGGAGGACCTTACAGAGAAAGAAAAAGTGTCCTTATTAAAAGAGAAAAGTTCTTTCGCGTTTAAAAATTCTTACTACAGTTATATTCTCTCATTGGATGATGAAAAATCTGATCAGTTTAAAACATCTATCATTAAAATCATTAATTTACTTACAGCTGAACCTATTTTTGATCAGGTTGAAAAAGTTAAGATATCCGAGAAAGCGGAGTCTATAATCTATATTGGTTCTGATGGAAAAGAACAATATATGCGGACAGGTTCTTTGGTAACCGTAAAAGATGCTTATTCAATTGGAAAAAGTTTGATTCCGGAATATATTAAGGATAAAGTTGGGCGATCTCTGGGTGACGAAATTATCGCGCAGTCCGTACTCGATAACGTAAGTTACGACGAGAAGTTAACCGGTAAAAGAAAAGAAGAAGCAGCCAAGGCCGTGCCCGTTGTTTACTATGAGAATCTCATTAAAGAAAATAGTGTTATTGTAGCGAAAAGCCAGCTTATCACTAAAGATCATTTAGCTTATTTACATCAATTACATGAACTTGAAAGCAATAGTAAGAATAAGGAAGCGAAGCTGTATTATTATAGCATTTCCATTTTTGTACTCTTATTGTCAGTACTACTATGGATGTATATGAGATTATATGAGCCGAAGATATTATCTTCAGTTAATAGTGTAGCTCTCATAGGTTTAATTTCTTTTATCATTATTTTATCAGCTAAGCTTATTACTTTCTCACCGTTATCGAGATATTTTGTTCCTTTGGCCAGTGCTTCAATATTGATAGCTATTCTATTGAGCAGTAGATTGGCTATTGTTATAACAGTGTTTTTGAGCATTTTCATATCCATGATTTCAGGGGGGCAACTAAATATCTTCATATATTATTTGGCTGGCGGTTTAATTGGTATTTATTCCGTTAAAAATGTTAGAAGACGAGCCCAGCTTTTGAAAGCCGGCCTTTTTGTAGGGCTTGTGAGTTGTCTTACTATTATTAACGTTGACCTTTTAGATAATCTTAGTACAGATATTATGTTTATAGATAGTCTCTGGGCTATATCAAATGGTTTTGTTTGCGCTTTTATAGTTACCGGTATTTTACCCGTTTTGGAATATATTTTTAAAATTTCTACCAATATAAGCTTGTTGGAGCTTTCCGATTTAAATCACCCCCTTTTAAAAGAAATGGTTATTAGGGCTCCCGGAACATATCATCACAGCTTGATAGTAGGTAATCTCTCAGAGAATGCCGCTGATGCTATTGGAGCTAATTCTTTACTTGCAAGGGTGGGGGCCTATTATCATGATGTCGGTAAGCTTTTAAAACCGGCATATTTCAGTGAAAACCAGATGGGTTATGCTGATAAACACGCTGAATTAACTCCTAAAATGAGCAGTCTGATTATAACTAATCATATCAAAGATGGCCTTGATTTAGCGAAAAAACACAAGCTAAGTATCGCCATACAGGATTTTATTCAGCAGCATCACGGCAACAGTCTTACTTTCTATTTTTACCAAAAGGCTATTGAAAATGAAAATAAGGAAGGTGAGACTAAAGAAGAAGACTTCAGATATAAATCACCTTTGCCGCAAACAAAGGAAGTAGCTATTGTGTTACTTGCTGATTCGGTTGAGGCCGCGACCAGAGCTTTGCCTAATCAGGCACCAAAGAAAATAAAACAGACAGTGCAAAAAATCATAAACAATAAATTTATCGATGGCCAACTTGATGAATGCGATCTTACACTAAAAGATCTGCATAAAATATCTGAAAGTTTTTCAAAATTATTATCTGGAATTTATCATAGCAGAGTAGAATACCCTGATCCGGATAAAGAGGGTCAGCAGCCAAAAAAAGAAAAAGGCAAAAATGGCCTTAAAAATAAATCTAATAAATGATCAAAGGTGTTATAAACTGCCTAAAAAGCAGTTAAAGAGTTTGTGTTTTTTTATACTTAAATCACAAGGCATTAAAAGTACGGAAGTTAATGTATTATTTACAGATAATAAAAGAATTAAAGAGTTAAATAAGAAGTTTCGCCGAGAAGACAAAGCGACAGATGTTCTTTCTTTTTACGAAGAAAAAAATAAGGACAAGGTTTTATCGGCTTCATATTTAGGTGATCTCGTTATTTCTATTGAGACTGCCAGGATGCAGGCGAGAGTTTATAAGCAGACAATTATACGTGAGATAAGGTTATATGTTATCCACGGATTACTACATTTATTGGGGCATAGAGACTATACTAAAAAAGAAAAGCAATCCATGAATTTTTTGCAGGAAACATTGTTGAGCGAATATGAGAAAAAGAACAATAGTCGATAGTTTTAATACTGCTATTGAGGGTATTATATATACCATAAAAACACAAAGAAGCATGAGATTGCATTTCTTGTTTGCAATTTTAATTATTCTTATTTCAATTTTTTTGCAACTTGAAAAAATTGAGTTACTGGTCGTTTGCGGGACAGTTAGTTTGGTCTTAATCTGTGAGATGTTTAATACTGCCATTGAAAAAATCATTGATTTGATAACAACCGATTTTCATCCGTTAGCTAGAATTATTAAGGATGTGGCGGCCGGATGTGTGCTTATATCCGCTATATTTGCTGTAATAACGGGATACTTGGTCTTTTCTAAGTACGTAATAAGTTTTGAATTGGAAAAAACCCTTCATAGGGTTCAGTATTCTCCGTGGCACGCGACCTTTGCTTCATTGTTGTTAGTTATATTCCTTGTATTGATGGGCAAGTCATTATCAAAAAAAGGTAAACCATTGAGGGGCGGCATGCCTTCAGGGCATTCAGCCATAGCTTTTAGCATTTGGACCATTATTGTTTTAGTGACCAAAAATTCATTAGTTGCTTTTTTAGCTTTGATAGTAGTTTTTTTAGTAGCTCAAAGTAGAGTTAGGCAGGAGATACACTCTGCTTTGGAAGTAATCATAGGTAGTTTGCTCGGCGTTCTGACAACATTGTTATGTTTTCAGATATTTTATCAACTTTTTTATTAATAAAACGGGTACTTCGTAGGAGGGATATTTTGTTTAGAAAGATCAGAACATATTTTATAACAGGAGTAGTTGTTATATTGCCGGCGATATTGACTTATGTGATTCTCAGGTTTTTAATCATTAAGACGGTGGAGCTTGTTTTGGACCCTATTTCTGACATCTTAATCAAGACGGTCAGTCCTTATTTACCTGATATATATTTTCCTTTCGCGGTACATACTGTTAAAGTGCTGATTTTTATAGCAATTTTATTAGCTATTATTCTAATAGGTTTAGCTGCGAGAGTATTTTTCATTAGAAGAACATTTTCGGCAATAGAAAACCTTTTTCTCAAAGTGCCGATGATTAGCAAAATTTATATAGCCATAAAGCAGTTAAGTAGTGCTTTTCTGGGGCAGGGGATGATTTTTGAGAAAGCAGCCTTGATTGAATATCCCAGAAGAGGAATTTATTCAATAGGGTTTGTGACAACCGAAGCAAAGCAGGAATTACAAAAGAAAACCAGGCTTAAAATGATGAGCATCTTTTTACCGACAACGCCTAATCCGACATCTGGTGTTTTCCTGCTTGTGCCGGAAAAAGATATTATATATTTAGATATGAGTGTTGAAGAAGCATTGAAGTTGGTTATTTCCGGGGGGAAAGTAAGCCCAATTTATAGAGAGATTAAGGACCAAAATGAGTCAGAATGAAAATAAGATCAACTTAAAGAATCTGGGGCAGATGCATCCGGCCGATATTGCTGAGCTTCTACGTAATATAAACCACAAAGAGAGGCTTGCTCTTTTTGCGGCCTTAGATTATGATATGGCCGCCCAAATTTTAAGTGAACTTGACCCTCAAAGCGAATACCAACTTTTAAGGGAACTTTCCAGTTTTAAAATATCAAAATTAATTGAAAAAATGCCTCCAGATGAAGCGGCTGATATATTAGCGGACCTCTCAAGCGAGAAGCAGAAAGATGTCCTTGACTTAATGAAAAAAGAAGATTCTAAAGAAGTTCAACAACTGCTTAAGTATGACGAAGAGTCTGCCGGCGGCCTTATGACAACTAATTTTTTGGCGCTTAAAGATAATTTAACCGCCTCCCGGGCCATAGAAGCCTTGCGGCAGTTTGTGAAGGATGTTCAGGAACAGCTAGTTTATGTTTATGTTATTGATAGTGGAAATAAGTTCATTGGAGTGTTGTCTGTTAAGAAACTAATTACCGCTACGCCCAATATGCGTTTATCCGAATTAGTTAATCGTAATACAATTACTGTTGACCCGGGTTTGGATCAGGAAGAAGTGGCACGCATTGTTTCTAAGTACAATCTTCTGGCGGTACCGGTTGTGGATAAGGGAGGAGATCTTCTGGGTATTATTACTGTAGATGATGTTATTGATGTTATAACCGAAGAAGATACAGAAGACATATATCGAATGGCCGGTATTTCTCATGAAGAAATTTATAGACAGTCGGCTTTTAGAGTAGTGCGGCAACGCCTGCCTTGGTTAATAGCCACTCTTTTGGGAGGACTTATTGTAGCTACATTAATAAGGAATTTTCAAGCTACGTTACAGCAGGTAATCGCGTTAGCTTTTTTTATACCTGTAATTACGGGCATGGGCGGCAATATTGGCATCCAGTCTTCTACGATTACGATCAGAGGTTTGGCAACGGGTAATATTGATTTGAAACATGTAAGAGGTGTTATTTATAAAGAGATTAGGCAGGCATTGATTATGGGGGTTGTTTGCGGGTTGGTAGTAGGAGTTGCGGCTTATTTATTTGACAGTAACCCGGTTTTGGGTTTAGTTTTAACTGTGGCTATGTTTGTCGCTATACTGGTCGCTGCCATAATTGGAGTTATGGTGCCCTTATTATTTGAAAAAATCAATATTGATCCCGCGATAGCCAGCGGCCCTTTTATTACAACAGCTAATGACATTACAGGAGTTTTAATTTATTTTTTAATGGCCACATGGCTATTTAACCTATTCAATTAGTTCAATAATATGTCTATAGAAAAATCTCAAGCTATTGTTTTAAGACGTCAAAAGCTGCGCGAAACATCTGTTTTAGCAACACTTTACACTAAAGACTTTGGGAAGATAAGTGGAGTTATGAAAGGTGTCCGGGGTATTCAAAATAAGTCGGTTAACTTTCTTGAACCATTTACGCTTTGTGAAGTCGTTTTTTATAAGAAGAAAAGAGGCGGCCTTTACACTATTAGTCAATGTGATTTGCTTGATTACTTTTTTGAAATTAGAACTGACTATGAACGGCTGGTGCACGCGTTATATTTTATTGATTTATTAGACGCGGTGACGCAGGCCGAAGATAGCAACGATGAGCTTTTTGAATTAATTCATGAAAGCCTTAAGGCTTTAAAAGTATTAAAGAGCCCGGCCCCGGTTAAAAGTATTTATGAAGTTAAAACATTAATTCTGTCGGGATTTAAGCCCCGGATTGATTTTTGTATATCCTGCGGTAGTTCTATAGAACAAAAAGCGAAATTCAGCACTAAGTTCGGTGGTTTAATTTGCTATAAGTGCTTCAATAAAGATAGCTTGTCACACGATATATTTAAAGGAACACTGGCTTCCATGCTTCACATCGAGAAATCTAATTTTGATAGTGTCTGGCGATTGAATATGACCAACAGGGTAAAAGGGCAGTTAAGCCATATATTAGATGATTTTATTAAATTCCATATCGACAAGAATATTCGTTCAAGAAGTTTTATTGAGATGGTTGCATAAAATTTATACCCTTTGGATTTACAAATAACTATTGCTACGTAAATATTGATGTGTTAAAATACGCTGATTAAACAAAAAAATGATTATGAACTTTCAAGATTTAATTTCAAAGCTAGAGGCATACTGGAAAAGCAAAGGTTGCGTGATTGTATATCCCTATGATATGGAAGTTGGGGCGGGGACATTTCACACGGCTACGTTCTTAAAATGCCTTGATAAGAATAAATGGAATACAGCCTTTGTGCAGCCTTCAAGAAGGCCGACCGATGGACGTTATGGGGATAATCCTTTGCGTACCCAATTCTATTATCAATACCAAGTTATATTGAAGCCCTCTCCGGATGATGTCAAAAAGCTTTATCAGGATAGCCTTGAGTATATCGGTATAAACCTAAAAAAGCATGATTTCAAATTTATTGAAGACGATTGGTCATCTCCTACTTTAGGTGCTAAGGGATTGGGATGGGAGATATGGCTTGATGGATTAGAAATAACCCAGTTTACCTATATGCAGCAGATGGGCGGAGTGGAATTGAAAGATGTGGCTTGTGAGATAACATACGGCTTGGAACGCATAGCTATGGTTTTACAGGGCAAGTATGATTTATTTGATTTAGTTTGGGCTGATGGGGTTACATATGGTGACCTGCAAAAAGATAGAGAAAAGGAAAGTTGTGTTTATAATTTTGAAAAAGCTGATATAGATATGTATCTTAATCTATTCAAGCTCTACGAGGGTGAAGCCGCGAAGTTGATTGAAGAAGAGTTGATAATTCCCGCTTATGAGTGTACCTTGAAAGTTTCACATATATTTAATGTGCTTGACGCGAGAAAAGCAATAAGTCAAAGTGAACGTCCGACATTTATTGCCCGCGTAAGACGCTTGGCTAATAAATGCGCGCAAATGTATTATGAGAAAAATGGTAAATAAGAATAACATAAATAATATCCTACTTGAAATAGGTACAGAGCCGTTGCCGGCCGGTTTTATATATTCGGCAATGAAACAGCTAAAAAAAAATGCTCAGGAATTACTTAAAGTTTATAATATAACTTATGGCGAAATTGAAACCCATGATACATACAGAAGATTAACTGTTTATATTAAGAATGTAGATGACTTTCAGCAGGCTAAGGAAGTAGAGCTAAGAGGCCCTTCTAAAGAAATTGCGTATGATGATAACAATAAGCCCACAAAAGCTCTGCTGGGTTTTTTAAATAAGACAGGCATAAAGCAAATAGATATACAGATTAAAAAAACTCCTCAAGGTAATTATATCTTTGGCGTAAAAAAAGAACAAGCAAATAAGGTTTCCGATATCCTACCTAATTTTATAGAAGAGTTGGTGTCTTCTATTAATTGCGACAAGAATATGCGTTGGAATAATAGTTATTCCTTTATTAGGCCAATCAGATGGATTATGGTTTTATGGAAACAAAAACCTTTAGTTTTTGAGTTGGCTGGATTAAAAACATCTAATATAACTTACGGTCACCAGATTTTATCTCCAAAAGCCCACAAAGTAAAAAATGAAAAAGAT
>CBDUVS010000057.1:0-7360 GCA_965370735.1 uncultured bacterium
GCTTTAGAGGATAAGCTGCGGGAAGAAAATATAGGCGGGCTTCTTGAGAAGCTAAAGAAATATCCAAAGCGGGTAGTTTTGATTAGTTCCGGGGTGAAGTTTTTGACGGGCGAACTGCCCATATCTCCTGATGTAAAAATGCCTTTGGAAAAATTACAGGAAGCGATTCGCTGGGAGGCCCAGCCTTATCTTGATTTTTCAGTTTCAGAGGGTCTTTTTAGCTTTCAGCTGCAGAAAAATACTGCCTTTAATAAAAAAGGATTTTCTAAGGAAGTGGGCGGAAGTCAAAAGAGCACACCTGTTTTTATAACGGCAATCTCAAAAGAAGAATACAGTTATCTAAAAGATGTTTGCAAAAACCACGGTTTGATTTTAGAAGGTGTCTATGCCGGAGAAACAGCTTTCGCGTACTCTGTTAATAGTCCTTCAAGAACAAAGGCGAAGAGAATTATCCTGAACTTTGAGCGAAATTTTATAGCAGGGGCGCTTCTAAATAGCGGCAGTCCTGTGGTTTTCCAAAGTGCTCCTTTTGATGCCGTTGAAAGATTAGCTTCCGGGTTGGCCGCCGGGGTCGAGAAAATAACCGAAGTAATTATTACCGGTAGTCAGGGGAATCACGCGGAGAATATTATTGACAGACTTACAAAAAGTCTCAGGTTTTCGGTCAGGCAATGGAGGCCGCAGACTGACATTTTTGAATACGAGACAAAAGGTTTCCCAAGGATTAGCCCGCGATTCGCGGCTTGTGCCGGTGCCGCTTTGCAGGAGTTGAGCATTAATTGTAAAAATAAATTTGCCATTAATGATAGGATAACTTTAATCAAAAATTTAAAGCTAAAAAGTCATATTTTGCTCTTAATATCAGTAGGTATAGTTATCATGGGATTTTTAAGTCATTATCTTTATATAAAATCTTCCTTTTGGCAGCACTCTTTGAGCATCAAAATGCTTGAAACACAAAGGAATGAATTAAAAACTAATATGTCTATCTTAAAAGGCTTAAAATCCCAAATAAGGGATAGCTATAGTAAAAGCCGCTATATAAAAGAGGTTTTACCCGCCCGCCACCGGGCTTTAGTTGATTTATTTGATGGCATAACCAACGAAATTCCCCGCGATATTATTCTGGACAAGATATCGCAAGATAGCGCGAATACCTTTTTTCTTGAGGGTTCCGGGCTTTCCGCCAGCTCTATTACGGCTTTTGTTGGAAGCTTAGAACGGCTTGCTGTTAGCCGGGAGGCGAGGCTTGAATCAATAAATGAGAAAAAAACAACCGCCGGAGATGTGGATTTATTTTTGTATCGGTTTGTAATAAAGGTGGATTTGAAATAGTACATAAGGATTATAAGCAATGACTAAAAAAAAGTTAACTAAACTTGAACAAACGGGGATTATTGCCCTTATTGTAGTAATAGCCTGCTTCTTTTATGTTAAGAAGATTTATGAACCTGAGTGCAAAAAACTTAAGGGGCTGCGCGTAAAACAGGCTGAACTTTTAAATGAGGTTAAAGTCCTAAAACGAAAACAAGGAAGCAGAGAGTCTGTTTCTGATTCTATCCTGAAAATGGAAGAGGAGCTGCGCATAGCAAAGTCAGAATTAAAGAAAGCCAGCCTGGTATTAGCCGGTAAAGAGGAGCTCTCAGAGGTTTTAACTAGGGTTAGCCGGTTAGCCGGGGAGCATAATTTGAAAATTCGGGAATTTTCACCTGTGGGCGATAAAGAGATTAAAATTAATGAAACAGTTTCTCAAAAACGCGATTTATATAATTTGATAATGGTTGGCGGTTTTCTGGAGGTGAAAGATTTTTTAAAAAACGTAGGGCTTCTGCCAAAACATGTAATAATTGAGCAGGTAGTAATTGAGCGGGAAAACAGCGAAAGTGGTTTAAAGATAACCATGTTGCTCTCTATATGAAGGTAATAATTAATAACAATTTTGTTCTTTTGTTTTTGATTTTTGCCCTAAGCTCTTAGCTTTTTGCGTGTGCCGGTGGGGGTATGATTCGCGTACTTATAAAGTGGAGGTAAATAGAATGCGTAAAATAAAGAAATTTTTTGTAATAATTGTTTGCTTTTGGCTGTTGGCCGGTTCTGCTTGCGCGCAGGATGAGTTAAAGGCGCAAGGGGAAACTATAGCTATGATAGGCCAATCTTTTTCTCACGGAGAGCGTGACCCTTTTGGCCTTAGTGAGGAACTGCTTAAAAGAAGTATGCGGGGTAATTATGTTTCTTTTACGGGAGAAGGGCTAAGTAGTTTTAATTTACCCAGGATTGAAATTACCGGTGTTATGGTTGTGGGCGATAAAGCAATGGCAACAGCGGAGATAGAAACGCTGGGAGAAGTGACTCTTAAGCCCAAAGACACAATAGTTTTCGCGTCCGGCGCGCCGGGTAAGAAACGCTTTAATTCTTTTATTATAAAGGGGATTACCTCAAGTGAATTGATTATTTTAGTTGAGGGAGGATATGAAATTCGTGGACGGTTTCGATAACATTTATGTGCACTAACATGAGGTGAATGATATGAATATATTAAAAAGAGTAATATGTATAACTTTAATTCTAATTATATCCGGAGCTGCTTATGTGTCCGCTGAGGAATTTGAGCAGGAGGTTTCTCAGGACACAGGCCGGGATGAAAGGATTAGCATTTTTGACTTCAAAGAAACACCAATAGTTGATGTTTCCAAGGTTTTTACTGATTTGACAGGGAAGAATATTGTTGTCAGTAAAGATATTATGAAGCTCAAAATAACTCTTTTCTTAAAAGGAGTTAGTCCTCAAGATGCCCTGAAGACAATGTGCAAGCTTTACAATCTCTGGTTTAGTGAGGATGATAATGTTATTCGGATTATGACTGTTGAAGAGTACGGAAAAGAGCTCACTGTTCGGCGGGATGAGAAGATTGTGGTATATAATCTTAAATACGCTTCTTGTCTCGCGGTGGCTGACTTGCTTGATAATCTATTTGGTGACCGCGTTGAATATGTTGAACCGGGTGAAATTAAAAGTTATGGCCATATAGGAACAGAGGAAAAAACAGGCGGCAGCCGCGGAGGCCGAGGCAAAAGCGGGTATGGGGCTCTTACAACCCGGTACGATTCTACCTATGGCAATCGCGGGATAGAAATAGATTTTGGGATTGAAAAAGGGTTTACTTCAAAAAAAATTGAGGAGCTCGAAAAAAAGGCTGAAGAAAGAGAGTTAGAGATAATAGATATTCTTGAAGCCAGGCGTAAACAGGCTATTGTCTATTTAGCCGTTTTTCCCCGCAATAACTCTATTACCTGCCGATCGGTTGATTTGAGGATATTAAATGATATAGGTGATTTTATCAAAGAGATGGATGCCCCCACCTCGCAGGTTTTGCTGGAAGGGAAGATATTAGAGATTACCTTGACTGATGATGATGAATCTTTTTTTGATTTTAAAATAACTCCCGGGAAGGGAAAACATAGTATTTTTAGCGTGCCGGGTTATATGTCTCTTGATTCAGCGACGTTTATTTACGATTTTATTGATAAACAAATAGAAACCCGCCTGGAATTACTTGAGGAAAATAACCGTATAAAGATTATTGGCACGCCAATGCTTCTTTGTGCCAATAATGCCCCCGGAGAATTTTTTATTGGAGAAGAAAGGCCGATTACTATTAATTACGAACATGAAATACGGGAATTTGATGAACGGACCACCGAGTTAATCAGGGCGGTTATTGAGCTCAGGGATATTGGGACAAAACTTACCATTACTCCTTCTATTAATGAAGACAGGACCATCACGATGCGTTTTTTAGCGGAAGTTGATACGGTTAATGTAGGCGGCGCGAGTATGAGCATTGTTACCGAGCAGGGGAAAGTGGTATCTCTGCCTATAGATACTGTTAATGCTTCCCGGGTAGAAAATATCATTATTGCTAAAGACGCGAGTACGTTGGCAATTGGGGGGCTCGTACGGGAATCCACCCTGGAATACGAGCGTAAGGTTCCGCTTTTAGGTGATATTCCCATATTAGGGCTTCTTTTTAAGAGCAAGGGTGTTAAGAAAGAAAAGACAGAGACCGTTTTTTTAATTACTCCCCATATTATGATGGCGCCCGGAGAAGCTCAAAGTGTATCTGACAAGGTAATCTCAGAAGTTTCTGAGCATCCGTATATTAAGGAGAAACAAAAGCGGCTTTTGCGTTATGATGAAGAAAAAAAAGAACTTAAAATGATAAAGAGTTCGCGAGAGATAAAAGATAAATCTAACCCGGGCGGTTTATTAAAGGGTGAGGTTTTGATTGTGGAAAAAAAATATAATTTCGCGATTATAAACTTAGGTAAAGACGATGGGCTTAAAACGGGTGATATTCTGCCGGTTTATTATCAAGGTAAGTTTATAGGTGATATTGAGATAGTTGAATTCCGGCAGGGTATGACAGTGGTAGATATAACTAAAGCGCCCAATGTTAAAAAAGGATATAAAATAATAACTAAGAGGAACTAAATGGATATATTTGAACTTTTGCGTATAACCGCCAAAAAAGAGGCGTCTGATTTGCACCTGACACCCAACAGTCCGCCTCTTTTACGTGTTCACGGAGAGTTACTCGCCGTTGAAGAGAAAAAATTATCATCTGAAGATACCAGAGATATAATTTCTCAGATACTTTCTATAAATCAAAGAGATATGTTTGAAAAGAAGCATTCTATTGATTTGGCCTATAGCCTTGAAGGCGCGGGGCGTTTTCGCGTAAATGCCTATTATCAAAAAGGTTTGGTGAGCATCGCTTTTCGTAATCTTCCTGATGAGATATACAGTCTTACGGAACTTGGTTTACCCGAAAGCCTTCATCGGCTTTCTGATTTGCGTGATGGAATGGTTTTAGTTACCGGCCCTACCGGCTGCGGTAAAAGCACAACTTTAGCCGCGCTTATTGATATGATAAATCAAAAGCGCGCTTGTCATATTATTACTATAGAAGATCCTATTGAATATCTGCATACTCACAAAAAGAGTATTGTTAATCAAAGAGAGCTTTATACCGATGTTGATTCCTTTTCTGAGGCGATGCGTTATGCCTTAAGGGAAGACCCGGATGTTATTTTAGTAGGTGAGATGCGGGATTTAGATACTATGTGTACCGCCATTACGGCCGCTGAGACCGGACACCTGGTTTTTTCTACTCTTCATACGCGTGACGCGGCTTCGTCTATTGATAGAATGCTGGGAGTTTTTCCTCCTGTTGAACAGCAGCATATCAGGCAGCAGCTTTCTGAATCTTTAAAAGCGGTTGTTTCTCAAAGGCTGCTCAAGCGCGCGGACGTGAAAGGGCGGGTTCCCGCGGCGGAAGTAATGATGGTTACTAAAGGAATAAGTAATTTAATACGCTTAGGTAAGACTGAACAGATATATTCTGCCATTGAAACCGGCGGGGGTTTAGGTATGCAGACTATGGAGCAGTCATTAGTGGCTCTTTACAGACAGGGCAAGATTGATAAGGAAACAGCTTTTAAGGCCGCGAAAAACGTAAAACTTATTGAGAGAAGAATCACATAGCGCGCAAATGCGCAAGGCAATAGCGCGCAAGAGCACAAGTGCATAAGAACACAAGAGTACACGTTACAAGGCTGCAAGAACATAAGAGAACAATGACCATATTTCCTGCTTTTTAACTTGTAACTTGTAGCTTGTAACTTGTAGCTTGGAACCTGAAGCTTGGAGCGTGAAAATGCTTGGCAAAGTATTAGTAGATAAAAAAATTATTGACGAAGAACAACTAAGTGAAGCTTTGAAAGCCCAGACAAAATATAGAGAGCTTTTAGGCCGAACACTGGTTAAATTAGGGCATTGCCTGGAAGAGGATGTGGCGCGAGCTATAGCCGAAATTTACAAGCTGCCTTACATGGAATTAGAAGAAATAGATGTAAAGTCCAAAGCTACTCAATATATTCCGGCCAACCTTGCTCTCAGGTACAATATTGCTTCTGTAAAAGTAGAAGGGGATATCTTGTATCTTGCTTGCGCGAGGCCTTTAAGCCCTCAAATTGTTGCTAATTTACAACGATTAACCAACAAACAGATTGCTTTTTATATTGCCGCGGATTCTACTGTCGGGTCTTTACTGAAAGAACATTATAAAGTCGATTCAGACTCTATGGAGGAGGAATTAACGGATGAGGCTATTGATCAATCCGTTATTGATATTTTGGATGACCATATCTCCAGGGCATTAAGGCAAAAGGCTTCAGATATTCATTTTGAACCCCAGGAAACAAAGGTGCGGATAAGGTTTAGAATAGACGGGGTATTAAGAGAGATAGGTTTTTTGCCGACAGAACTTGCCCCCCCAGTTATTTCCAGAATTAAGATTCTTTCAGGATTAAATATAGCCGAAAAACGCGCTCCTCAAGACGGGAGTTTTGTTTTTAAGTATTTAAACGAATCGATTGATATTCGTGTTTCCACTTTACCTAATGTTAATGGCGAAAAGGCGGTTTTGAGGCTTCTTCCTTCAAAAAGAAGAATAATTACTTTAGAAACGTTGGGTATGGAAAAAAATACTTTAAAGACATTTGGGGCGCTTATTAAAAGGCCTCACGGCATTATTCTTATTACAGGGCCTACCGGTAGTGGAAAATCTACTACTTTATATGCTTCACTTTTACTTATCCGTTCCGCCGGTATCAATATTACCACCATTGAAGACCCCGTAGAGTATCATATTGACGGTATTACTCAAACGCAGGTGGATCATGTTAATAAGATTACTTTTCCTAAAGCGCTTAGGCATATTTTGCGCCAGGACCCGGATGTTATTATGGTGGGAGAAATTCGTGACAAGGAAACGGCGGATATTTCCTTGAGAGCCGCGTTAACCGGCCACCTTGTTTTTTCTACTTTACATACTAATGATGCTTCCGGCGCGCTTACCCGTTTAATTGATATGGGCTGTGAGCCGTTTTTTGTCAGTTCTACTGTTTGCGCTATTATAGCGCAACGTCTGCTAAGGCTCAATTGTGAATTTTGCAAAGAACCGTTTACGCCTACACAGGATGAACTCAGAATGTGGGGATTAAAAGATGTTCAACGAAAGAGACAGTGGTTTCGCGCTCCCGGATGCCGGCGTTGTCAAAAAACGGGCTACAGCGGCCGCGTGGGCATATTTGAAATGCTTAAAGTAGACGGCCTGATTCAGAAAGAGATTATAAAGAATTCTTCTGTGGGTAAAATTAAGGAAGCTGCTGTTTCTTGCGGTATGCGTACGCTCCGTCAGGAGGCTTTTTTGAAGGTTGAAAGCGGTTTGACTTCACCGGAAGAGGCCTTGAGAGTGACCGCGCTTGATTAAAGCGCGCAAGAGCGCAAGTACAAAGAC
>CBDUVS010000058.1:0-7334 GCA_965370735.1 uncultured bacterium
CATCGTATATGTTGCTGTGACGGTGTCACCATTAAGGTCGCCGATTGCTGTAGCTGTAAATGTCTGGCCGCCGGAAGGAACCGCAACGGCATACTGATAACGAACCTCACCTTTAGGTTCAAAACCTACGGCATCCCAACCACTCGCAGTCGTGCTCCAAGTAGCTTTTGTACCTTGAGGAACCGCACTAGGATTAGATCCACAAGTGAGATACACATCATATTCGGCCTTATATGCTTCCTGGCAGGTTCTAATCGCGCCAAGATTAGCTTTAGCCTCAGAGGTTTTTGCTCTAAGCTGAAAATTCACATAATTAGGTATTGCGATAGTGGCTAACAAGGCTATAATTGCGACAACAATCATCATTTCTATCAGCGTAAATCCTCTTCGCCTTTTCATCTTATTTCACCTCCTTTATTTAAATTACCCTCCATTAACTTACTTATAGTATACCACATGCCCAATTGAAAGTCAAATTCACGTTAAATTTCATATCTTATTTTAAGTAAATAAATTAGCCATATCAAATATCGGTAAATAAAGGGCTAAAACTATACCCCCAATAACCACACCCAAAATAACAATTACCAGAGGTTCAATTAGTGAAGTCAAGCTTTCAACTGTTACACTAACCTCTTCATCATAAAAATCTGCTACCTTAACCAGCATTTCTTCCAAAGAACCGGTTTGCTCACCAACCGCCACCATCTTAATAACCAGCGGAGGAAAAATAGTACTTTTAGATAACGGCTGAGCAATGGTTTCTCCTCCTTTTACACTCTCAAGAACATTTACAATCACATCTTCAATAACCTTATTTCCGCATGTCTTTGCCACAATATCCAGAGAAGTTAATATTGAAACACCGCTTTTCGTAAGAGTACCCAACGTTCTGGAAAACCTTGATATGGCTACTTTTTTTATTAATTTACCGGCTACCGGCAGTCGAAGTATCGCGCCATCGATTATCTTTCTTCCTTTGTCGGTTTTTCCAATCATCACAAAGCCAACTACCAGCGCCACCATTAACAAAATAACCCAGAGTAAGTATTGTGTTACAAGAGCACTAACACTCATCAATACTTGAGTCGGCCCGGGCAAATCCGCTCCAAAACTAGAGTAGATTTCAGCAAATGAGGGCACAACGCTAACCAACATAAATATGGTTATGCCCACTACGGCTACCATTATGGTAATAGGATAAACCAGAGCGGCTTTCACTTTTTTCTGCAACTTACTACTATCTTCCAAGTAGGTTGCCATGCGCATTAAAATATCATCCAACATGCCTGAGGCTTCACCCGCCGAAACCATATTAATAAACAAATTGGAAAACGCCTTAGGATACTTACTTAAGGCTTCGGAAAGGCTGCTCCCTCCTTCAACAGCTTCTTTTACCTTAGAAATTATAAGCTTCAAAACCTTTTTTTCAGATTGTTCAGACAAAACTTCCAGGCCCTGCACTAAAGGTAAACCCGCGTTAACCATTGTAGCTAATTGCCTGGCAAAAACAGCTAATTCATCAATAGAAATTTTTACATTAACTAATGAAGGCATCAAATTAAGAAAAAACGAAGATTTTCTAAAAGGTGCTACATTAATTATTATGGAGGACCTTTCTCTCAAAAGATTTGCAGCCGCATCTTGACCGGGAGCTTCAATAGTCCCCGCCTGAGTTCTGCCTTGTTTATCTTTGATTGTATATTTGAATTTTGCCATAACTTTTACTCAGAAGTGATCCTTATAACTTCCTCAGCCGTTGTAAGGCCCATAAGAAACTTTTGAATTACATTTTCGCGCAAAGTTTTCATACCTTTGGAACACGCGTATTCTTTTATATCATCACTTGACGCTCGTTTGAGTATCATATCTTTTATAGTATCATCTATCTCGAGTACTTCCAAGGTGCCCATTCGTCCATGATAACCTGTCTGGTTGCAGTATTTGCACCCAATTGCCTGATAACCCATAATATCTTTATTTGTATTAACACCGAGTTTTTCCAATACTTCCTTAGGTACTTTATATTGCTTACGGCACTCAGGGCACACTCTTCTGCATAATCTTTGAGCCACCGTTAGTATCAAACTCGAAGATATTAAAAATGGTTCAACTCCCATATCAATTAAACGGGTTATAGCTCCCGCCGCGTCATTTGTATGTAGAGTGCTAAAAATCAATAAACCTGTAAGTGAAGATTTAACCGCGATATCCGCTGTTTCAAAATCCCTGATTTCACCTACCATAATTACATCCGGACTTTGCCTTAATATAGAGCGAAGCCCGATTGCAAACGTAAGGCTAATCTCCGGCTTAACTTGAACTTGAGTAATACCTTCAACTTGATATTCCACAGGATCTTCTATAGTCATAAGATTTACATCGGGTTTATTAATTCTGTTTAATATCGAATAAAGAGTCGTGGACTTCCCGGAACCGGTCGGACCGGTTACTAAAATCATTCCATAAGGATGAGCTATAGCTCTGTTAAATGCTGCTAAGGGTTCAGGCAAAAAACCTAATTTTTCAAGGCCAACACTTAGATTAGATTTATCCAACGCTCTTAAAACTATTTTTTCACCGTATGTAATTGGCAGACAAGAAACCCTAAAATCAATATCTTTCTTCTCAAACGCAATTTTAAACCTACCGTCTTGCGGCAATCTTTTTTCTGTTATGTCCATATTAGACATAATTTTTAAACGAGCGATTAAGGGATTTTGATATTTCTTGGGAACTTCAAAGGCCTCTTGCAATTCACCGTCAACGCGATATCTAATTCTTAAAACTTCTTCATAGGGCTCTAAATGAATATCGCTTGCTCTCCTACGCAAACCTTCCGCGATAATCTTGTTTACAATATTTATTATCGGAATCTTTTCATTAACTTCCAGTTTTTGAACCTGGCCTTTCATTGGCCCTATCTCAACATCAATACCGCCGCTTGACTCCTGAAGCATATCAACCACTTCAGCTCCTTCACCGCCATAATTACGGCTTATAGCACTCTTCATCTCACTTTCAGATACTATAACCGGCTTTATTATCATATTAGTAAGAGTCTTTAAATCATCTAAAGCGAATATATTTAAAGGGTCAGACATAGCCAATGTTAAACTATTGCCTATTTTAGAAAATGGCAAAACCAAATAATGTTTGGCAACTTGTTGAGGAATAATCTTTAAGAGCTCGGGTGAAATTTTCATCTTAGATAATTTGATAACCGGCATATCTAATTGTTTGGCCAGGCAGCTCATAAGATGATCCTCACTTATAACTCCCCGGCTTATAAGGATTTTACTGAGTTGACCACCTTCATTTTTTTGAATCTGAATAGCCTTATCAAGTGCTTCTTGAGATATTAGCCGGCTATCTACTAATATTTTTTTTAATTTATCTTCAAAATTAGGTTCTGTCATTTTTTAATCAACCGTCACTCTCAATATTTCTTCTAAGCTTGTTATACCTTTTACGGCTTTCAGTAAACTATTTTCGCGCAGATTACGCATACCTTCTTTTCCGGCTTGTTCGGCAATTAATGATTCCGGTTCTTTTTTAATAATCATATTCTTTACCGCAGGTGATAAAACAAATGCCTCACTAATTACCGTGCGCCCTTTATATCCGCTATTCTTACAATTAGAACATCCTTTTCCTTTAAAAAATTCTTCTATTCTTACATCCATTTTCTTTTCAAATTCATCCAGTTCTAAATCTTTACGCATAGCATCGGTTACCTTATAAGCCTCTTTGCACTCCGGGCATATTCTTCTAACTAATCTCTGAGCTAAAAATAAAAGGCATGATGATGTAATTAAAAATGGTTCAACTCCCATATCAACTAATCTAATCACGGAACCCGCGGCGGAAGTCGTATGCAAAGTACTTAAAACCAAATGACCCGTAAGAGCCGACTTAATGGCTACGTCCACTGTCTCAAAATCTCTAATTTCACCAACCATAATAACATCCGGATCTTGCCTTAATATAGACCTCAAGGCACCGGCAAAAGTTAAACCTGACTCGGGTAAAGCTGTCACCTGATTTATTCCGTAGAGCTCATATTCAACCGGATCCTCAACGGTTACTATGTTTTTTGTAGGTTTATCTATAAACTGCAGAATAGAATAAAGTGTTGTAGTTTTCCCGCAACCTGTAGGCCCGCAAGCAATTATCATTCCATGGGGTTTTAGGGCATTTGATTTAATCTTCTGTAATACAGCATCCTCAAAACCAAGTTTATCAATTTCAAGCGAAACAGCCGATTTATCCAAAACACGCAAAGCAACCTTTTCACCGAAGCTAGATGGCAAAACAGACACTCTGTAATCAACTTCCCGCTTAGAGACCCTTGCCTTGAATCTTCCATCTTGCGGAAGTCTATGCTCAGCAATATTAAGATTACTCATGACTTTAATTCTTGAGACTAAAGCATTATGAAGAACTTTAGGAACAGTAGGGCTTTCTTGTAAAATACCATCAATTCTATATCTAACAGAGGTCTTCTTTTCTTGCGGCTCAATTAAAATGTCACTAGCGCCTCTATTTACAGCTTCGGTAAGTATAAAATTAGTTAACCTGACAACCGGTTTTTCGCCCATTTTTTTAAGAAGTGTTTCGGTGTCATGAGTCTCGGCTTCTTTGGTTATTGTAATATTTTCAAAAAGCGCGTTATCACTCTCTTTTAAAAGCGAATCAAATTTACCCGCTGCGCCTTGCTCATAATACTTATCTAAAGCACTCATAATTTCATCCTCAGTGCTTATGATTGGTTGTATAGTAAATTTAGTTAAGGCCTTGATATCATCTATAGCAAAAACGTTGAGCGGATCGGCCATGGCAATTGTTAGTGTATTGCCTATTTTAGATACCGGCATAAAGATATAACGTCTGGCAAGTTCCTCAGGAATCAGACTGACCACATCTTTGTTAATCTTGACTTTTCTGAGAGATATGGGTGGAATTCCCGACCTTTGGCTAAGGGCGGCCATAAGATCATTTTCATCAACAAATTTTTGGGATATTAATATATCACGCAGGTTACCTTTTTTTTCCTTCTGAATTTTAAGAGCGTCATCCAACTGCTCTTGAGATAACAGCTTTGCGTCAATTAATATCTGAACTAACTCTTTTTTTAAACTTTCGGACATTATTTATCCCGCTCTCCCTTTTCCTTATTAACATCTTCAACTTGCCTGGGAGCATTACCAAAGTTATATTTTGAAACATCTGTTTGTTCTGTTTGTTGAGATTTTCCATAACAACGATCTAAAGCTCCCTTTATATCACTTGCCGTACTGACAAAAGGAGTAACTTTGCAACCGGTTAAATACTCAACATCTCTAATGGCGAAATCATTCAAGGGGTCAGCCATTACCACAGTTAAAACATTCGCAATTTTATCAATAGGCACTAAAAAATACTGCCTAGCTACATGCTCGGGAACTATTTTAACGGCCTCTATATTGACATCATAATTCTCCAGCGGCATATATGGAAAACCATATTGATCAGCGAGAGACATAACTAAATCCTGCTCACTTATAAACTTAAGCCCAATTAATATTTGACCAAGAAGCCCGCCCTTTTCCTTTTGATATTTTAGGGCCTCCTCCAATTGGTCAGATGTAATATTTTTTTTATCAATTAAAAGTTGACCGAGTTGCTTTTTCATAACTTTATCCCCTGGTATAATTTTCAAACATAATATGTTTCACTTCTTATATCAAGACGTTCACGTTCGCTCACTCTATTCTTTTAGCGTTTAGCGTATAGTAAGTTTACAAACAATTATCTTTTTGTTTTTTTTGCTTTTCCTATCTGCTATACGCTCCACGCTATTGAAGGGCTATAGTCTATTGTTTTTGCCCTTTGCCATTTGCTATCCGCTATTTTGGTGACGCTCAATGGACACATATGCTTTTTTTGCTTTCCTTCTAACATCTTGATTACTGTACTCCATATATAATTTCAAACTCGGCAAACAAGATGGATCTTTGACAAAGCTCATAATTTCAATAATATTACCAATTTCTTCAACGTCTCTTGTGTTTGAAATTTTATATCTTAATATCTCTGAAGTTTTATTTGGAAATAGTTTTAAAAAATTCGTAACATATTGACGATTAAAATACGCGTCAAAGGGGTCAATTTTTTTATTGACAGATGAAATAATATTTAGCAGAGGCTCCACCGCTATTTCTTGAACCGATTCTAATATACGCATAACTCCCGGCAATACTTTTTTATCAACTTTATTCACAAATATACCAACCACGGCATCTAAAGCCTGCTTGTCAATCGCCGTTTTTAATACCTTTTGAAGCAAAGTTTGATGCGCTTCAGATAAATCTTTCTTTTCACTTAAAACTTTCTTTACCTCATCAAGTAAGTGTCCCGCGTTATTAAAGCTCTTATTTTTTAAATAGCCTATTTCCAATCTAATTAAAGCCTTAATATATTCTTCATAGACATCCGAGTTTTGCTCCTCTTCCATAACGCCTAAAATAAAATTTTCAATAAATCTTAGCGTTTTCACCGCTTCATTTGATGCTAAGATATCAATGATACTAGCTAAATTAGAAGCAATATAGTTTCTCACCTGCTGTTTTTCTGATTTTAAATTATCAAATATCTTCTTAATTATTTCAATAACTTCATCTTCCCTTGAATCAGCAAGTAAATCATAGAAAACTTGTTTTACGCTTTCTAAGACATCTTGATCTAAAAAAGCTTCCGAACTCAGCTCTTTAATTTTAGTAATTTTTTCATCCGAACTTAACTCTCTCCATAAATCCGGTTTTAGTAAATTTAGCATTTGTTCATCAGACAAGCCATTTTGACGAAAATCGGGTTTGATTAAATTTAATACCTTCTTTCTTTTATCTTCCCCCGGTAAAAAACGGCGAACATAATCCTTTAAATCATCAAATGTTAATTTCGTTTCTTTGAATCGTACCGCCTCCTGCTTCAAAAAAGTTGAAATTTCATCATCGGACATAGCAACAAAAGCTTTATTTACATCATCAGGAGAAATTCCCATATTTTTTAAACTCTTTTGCCGCAGAATTTCCGCGCGCAAATCAGGCTGAAGGCTCAAAATAAACTTTGGCAGGCTCTTCTCGTATTCACGCTTGGCTTTTTCGTCTCCCGCGGGAATCTCTTCATTAATTTTTTTAAGGCCTCGCTCTACAATGTTGACCTTTTCATCTAAATTCATCTTACCATAATCAACATCCTGAGAAATCCCTTCTGTTTCACTGGGGCCCTCAGATATAACCTTAGCTAAATAATCAGGGTCTTGATTAAATAAATCTAACATAGAAACTTGAGGC
>CBDUVS010000059.1:0-7158 GCA_965370735.1 uncultured bacterium
GAAGAGAATAAACTTAAAGATTTCCTAAAGAATAACTTCTAATTAAAGTGGATAATAAAAACGGAACACTATTTGTAGTAAGCACTCCTATTGGTAATATTAAGGATATTAGCGTACGGGCACTTGAGATATTAAAAGAAGTTGATATAATAGCCTGCGAAGATACCCGCCACACATCCAATTTGCTTAGGTTTTATAACATTTCAAAAAAACTTATAAGTTATTATGAACATAATAAAAAATATAGAAGCTCGCAGCTGATTAGATGGCTAAAAGATGGTCAAAACATAGCTCTGGTTAGTGACGCGGGGACGCCGGCCATAAGTGATCCCGGCTATTATATAATACGCTTGGCTCTTAATGAAGACATTAAGATAGAAGTTATTCCCGGAGCTTCCGCGGTGTTATGCGCTTTAGTTGCTTCCGGCAAGCCCCCCGATAAATTTATTTTTGAAGGTTATTTACCAAGAAAAAAAGAAGCGCGAAGGAAAAAACTGAGCGAAGTTCTCCAAGAGAAGAGAACGTTCATATTTTATGAATCTCCCCATCGCTTGCAAAAAACACTTGAGGATATGTGTTTGATTATACCGGACGAAAATATTTGCATTTGCAGAGAGCTTACAAAAAAATTTGAAGAAATTGTTTGCGATAAAGCGGAAAATCTGTTAAAAAAATATAAAGAGCGTAGACCTAAAGGGGAGATAGTAATAGTTATATGAACATAGCTGTTTTTTGCTCAGGTAACGGTAGTAATTTACAGGCCATAATAAATTCTATTAAGGCCGGTAAGGTTAAAGCTAAAATAAAATTGGTGCTTTGCGATAAAAAGAACGCTTATTGTCTCAGGAGAGCAAGAAAAGCGGGCCTGAAAACAGTCTTTATTGATCCAAATTTATATAAAAGCCGCCAAACCTTTGATAAAGAGGCTACAAAACACCTTAAAAAAAATGAAATCAAACTAATAGTTTTGGCTGGGTTTATGCGCATATTAAGTGATTACTTCGTGAAAAAATATCATAATAGAATATTGAATATTCATCCGGCTCTTTTGCCGGCTTTTAAAGGCGCAAGAGGCATTAAGGATGCTTATAAGCATGGAGTAAAGGTGACGGGGGTAACTGTTCATTTCGTTAGCGAGAAACTTGACAGCGGGCCCATAATATTGCAAGATGTAGTTAAAGTTAAGGCAGATGATACCCCAAAAAGTCTTGAGTTAAAAATACACAAATTAGAGCACAAGCTTTATCCTAAAGCTATTGATTTATTCGCGAGAGGTAAACTTAGAATTAAGGGAAGTTTAGTGAAAATATTAACTTTAACTGTTTTGGTGTTATTTGTGAGTATGGCTGCGTTGATGACCGCACAAGCTGAAGATATGTTAATATGCAGGAATTATTCAAGTTTACCCCCGGAGCTTTCTTTGGACCGTATTTACAGTGGCCATGAAAATCCTGAAAAAGAGTGGGATGCTTTTTTTGCTGAAGGCTCCGTTTCTGAAAAAGAGTCCTGGATGCCGTTAACGGAAGATGAATATACGCAAAAAGAAAAAGAATTAGCTTACGTTTCAGCTAAAGCCGCGGCCGAGTTTTTTGATTCTATTTACATGCCCTATGTGTCGGCCGGTTTGTTTAATATTATTGGAACAGCTTATCAGATTGATGCCTATCAACAAAATCTGAAAAAGAAGCATGGACTTAGTTTTGATGTTGATATAGATGATCTTGAAGTGAATGTAAGGTATGAAAGGATGTATTAATAAGTGGCGATTAAATTTGGAACATCCGGGTGGAGGGCCATTATAAGCGAAGAATTTACTTTTGGCAATGTGCGGCTATTAAGTCAAGCTGTCGCCAATTATTTAAAAAAATCAGGTTTGGCCAAGAAGGGTATTATTGTCGGCCACGATACCAGATTTTTGTCTTCTAACTTCGCGAAAGAAGCCGCCGGAGTTATTGCTTCGAATAATATAAAAGTTTATTTTCCTCAAAGAGCAACTCCGACCCCAACCATTTCATATACTATAGTTGACAAGAAATTAGGCGGCGCCATAATTATTAGCGCGAGTCATAATCCCGCTATATATAATGGGTTTAAGTTTTCAGCTGAGACTGGCGGGCCCTCTTCTAAAAAGATAACCAAAAGCATCGAAAAAGAAGTTGCCAAACTTAAAGATAAAGATGTAAAAATTAATGATTCATTAATAGCTAAAAATATCGTAAGTTATGATCCGGCTCCGGCTTATTTTAAGAAATTAAAGAAAGTTTTGAATATTGCCAACTTAAAAAAGCATAAAGTAAAAATCGCGGTGGACTGTATGAATGGAATAGCAACCGGTTATTTAGACAAATTCTTAAGAGACTTGGGTTACAAAATAGAAGTGATTAATGATGAGCTTGATCCGGCCTATGGGGGCAGGAATCCCGATCCCTCTCCTGAAGGCCTATCTGAATTAATTAAATTAGTGAAAAAAAAGAAATACGCGATTGGCCTTTCGGTGGATGGTGACAGTGATCGCTTTGGTGTTATTGATGAAACCGGGGAATACATTATACCGAATAAAATTATTGCCTTAATATTTTACTATTTAGCTCAAACCAGAAAGAAAATGGTAAATGTTACCAGAAGTATTTCAACCACACATTTAATAGATGAGATGGCTAAAGACTTTGGTTACACCGTTATTGAAACTCCCATTGGTTTTAAGTGGGTGTCCGAGCAATTGCTTACCAAAAAATGTCTTTTAGGGGCGGAGGAATCCGGTGGCCTTTCTATAGCCGGCCACATTCCGGAGAAAGATGGGCTTTTAGCTAATTTTTTGGTCGTAGAAGCTCTAGCTTATTTTAAGAAGCCTTTAAAAAAAGTTTTAGATGAAATTTATCGTAAATACGGTTATTTTTACAATGAAAGAATTGATTTGAAAATGAGCTGGGATAGACAGGCGAAGTTTATGGAAAAAATAGCTAAAAATCCCCCTAAGTCCATTGCCGGCGTTAAGGTCAAAGAGGTAAACGCGCTAGATGGATTCAAGTTCATTTTAGAAAATAATGATTGGCTGATGTTCAGGCCTAGCGGAACAGAGCCGATGGTACGTTGTTATATTGAAAGCAGAACAAAAAAAGGTTTTAGCGCTTTAAAGTCTCAAGCAAAACGGATGATTTAAACTTTTATATAATTAATTAAAAACCAGCCATTTGATTTAAGAAAGTGGCGATTTTTTTGTTTGCCTATTTTCTTTTGGCGCATAGATAAGAAGTGTGAATACATATAATATTAAAGTTAAAAAAGTTTCTATATGCTTTAAAAGGCCTATATGATAGATTTTACGACTAAAAAAATAGGCAACTCTTGAGAGTTGTTCTGAAAAAAGCGATTGACTTTTAGTCTTTTTTGATATAAGATTAGTAAAATTAAAGGAAGGAATTAATGCGGTTATGTCCAGTTCATCAATAATCAAGCATGTAAAGGCGCGGGAGATACTTGATTCGAGAGGCAATCCTACTGTAGAATGTGATATTGTACTAGAAGACGGTTCTTTTGCCAGAGCAGCGGTACCTAGTGGAGCCTCGACCGGTGAAAAAGAAGCCGTTGAGCTCAGAGATGGTGATAAAAGCAGGTATATGGGTAAAGGTGTTTTGAAGGCTGTTGATAATGTAAATAAGGTTATTGCCCCGGAAGTTATCGGTAAAGATGCTTTAACGCAGAAAAAGATCGATCAGTTGCTTATAAATTTGGATGGTACCGCTAATAAAAGTAAGCTTGGCGCTAACGCGATTCTTGCTGTATCATTAGCTTGTGCTAAAGCAGCTGCTAGTAGTAAAAAAATGCCGCTTTATAAATATATTGGAGAAAGTGAAGCAAAAATTTTACCCATACCTTTAATGAATATAATAAACGGAGGTATGCATGCCGATAACAACGTTGATATTCAGGAATTTATGATTATGCCTATTGGCGCTTTAAGTTTTAAAGAAGCTCTTCGTGTAGGCGCCGAGGTTTTTCATAATCTTAAATTGATATTAAAAGCCAAGAAGTTAAATACGGCTGTTGGCGATGAGGGTGGTTTTGCCCCTAATCTGGAATCTAACAGTGAAGCCCTGGATGTAATTGTTGAAGCTATAAAGAAGGCAGGCCGTGAGCCCGGCAAGGATGTAATGTTAGCTTTAGACGCGGCGGCGTCCAGTTTTTATAAAAATGGTAGATATATTTTTGAAGGTAAAGATAGCTCCTCAGATGACATGATAGCCTACTATGAAGGACTGATAAAAAAATACCCTATTGTTTCAATAGAGGATGGCCTGGATGAAGGTGATTGGGATGGCTGGGATAAGATGACTAAGCGCTTAGGAGATAAAATTCAAATTGTAGGTGATGACTTATTTGTAACAAACCCTAAAATATTCGCCGAAGGCATCAAGAAACATATTGCCAATTCAATTTTAATTAAGGTTAATCAGATAGGAACGCTTTCTGAAACTCTTGAAGCCATAGAGATGGCTAAGATGAATGATTACTCGGCTATTATTTCGCATAGATCAGGCGAAACCGAAGATACAACTATTGCTCATATAGCAGTCGGCACAGGTACGGGCCAAATAAAAACCGGCTCTGTTACCAGGACGGATAGAGTCGCGAAGTATAACGAACTCTTAAGAATTGAAGAAGAGTTGGGCGATAAAGCCGTTTACGGCGGCAGTTTATGGAAAAAAAAGATATAATTAAAATAAGTTTCATATTAGCTATTTTATTAATCTTATTGGTTCCGCGCTTTTATAGGCTGCAAAGAAATAAGAATAAGCTTAGAGCGCAAATTCAGCTTCAGAAGCAGAGAATAGAGCAGCTTAGAAAAGAAAACGCGGCCTTGGGAGAAGAAATTCAGTTGCTAAAAGAAGACCCTGATTACCGAGAAGAGATTGCCCGCAATGAAATGGGCCTTATTAAAAAAGGCGAGATTATTTACCGTACGTTGCCGGAAAATTAAATTTCTTTGATGAGATTAAGTGTTGTTCGCGGGGTGGAGCAGCCTGGTAGCTCGTCGGGCTCATAACCCGAAGGTCGCCGGTTCAAATCCGGCCCCCGCTACCACTTATAAGGAGGTAGATACTGGTGCCTTTCAATGTGGCTTCAGTCATCAATTTTTTTTACCGCAAACCTCTCGAGAGGCGTAAATATTTACGCTTAGATACTCGTCTACCCGTTTACTATTTCGTTATTCCTCAAGACCAAGAAAAAGAAATTAAAAAACACGCACGTTATCACGCGCATACTAAAAATTTAGGCGGGGGAGGATTATTGCTTGAGGTACCGCTTATCCAGGATGAGTGTTTTTTTACGACTCATTTAATAAAGATTGAATTTGAACTGGAAAAAGATAGTAAGCCCATAAGTGCTATTGCCCGCATGATAGCCGTTGAGAAGCCGAAACACGCCAACAACTATTATATGAGGTTAGAGTTCGTAAAGATTACCAATGAAAACAGGAAAAAAATTATTAATTTCGTTACTTATAAAACGAAGTAAGAATATGATAAAATTAAAAAGAAATATAATAAATAAAGCGGGAAGAATTGAAATAGCGGTTGTTTGTTTACTTTTATTGTTAAATGGCTGCGCCCTTTTAGGAACGGTTATTCAGTTAGCGCCTCTGGCCGCTATTTTTGTTTATTATTCAACTCCCAGTGAAGTAAAGAAAAGTGAGTTTGCCTGTCTAAAAACCGTTGAATATTATAAGCAGGGTTCCACAAATCAGAACGCGGTAAAAACTGGAAGCGAGTATTATATTTGCTTAGTTAGTATTGATGAGGGTAGTGTAAGAGAAATTGTTAAATTGCCGGATAACAGTGATTATAATTTAGATAAAGCTGTCGTTTATTTCGCGGAAAATAAAATATATTTAGCTTTAGATGAAGCGCAAGGAACTTGGCAAGCTGAATTAGACGGCAGTTCTTTTAGAAAAGTGTTTGATGAGAAAGTAATACCGGCTGAGTATATAAAAAGCAAGGTTAACTACGCGATGCTGCCGGTACCTGAAATCAAAGAAGTAACCCTCCCTTAAATCCTGAGATATTTTCTGGAAAAACCCACAATAAAAAGTGGCGTAATAAATATGCCGCACAAAGATTCAAACATAACAACCACTTTTGTGACGCCAACGGCTGTTACATCTCCAAAGCCTACAGTCGAAAAGGTGATAACGCTGAAATAGAGCGCGTCAGTGAAGCTTGGCCTGGAAATTATACCCTCGTTAATGGAATGTCCGAGGCTATAGGAAACAGCTGATATAAATATAATAATCACGCAAGCTAAAAATGTTCTTGATGGTTTTTCGCCGTGGCCCCAGACGAGGTAAGAAAATCCTAACATGAGCCATAAGAAGAGTCTTTTTAAAGATGAAAAAAATCCTTTTTTACCTTTTGATTTTGTTATCTGGTGAATTTTATTAGGTTTAAAAAGACGATATGTGAGGTATTTCCTGTAGGCTTCTTTGGATCTGTAAAGACAATCGGATAAATTGATTAATTCGCGGTCTCTTTCATAATTAATAGCGGCTTGTTTGTATAGCAAGGAAGCATATTCAAAATCACCACAATTAATCGCGTCTGCCGCGGCACGTTCATATAAAATAGCAGCATTGTGAAATCTTTTTTCTCCTGACTTAATGGACCAACAGCTCGCGGCCAGAGTAGAACAAAGAGTCGCTTCTTTGAGGTTATTCTTTTCCCTGTAGAGATGGCCGGCTTTTTTGAATAAAGGATAGGCTTCAGTATATTTCTCCTCAGAGAGTAACTTGTTTGCCTTTTCTTCCAGTAAGCGAGGGTTATTTTTCATAAATACCTATTATATTGGAATCTACTATGCTGAATATTTACATATTTGGCTTCGAAGGATTACCACCTATTCCTACGAAGTCTTGGCGAAGTAGAATGGTGCCGGAGGTGGGACTCGAACCCACACGAGGGGTTGCCTCACGCGATTTTGAGTCGCGCGCGTAAGCCAATTCCGCCACTCCGGCGTTCAAATTTAAAATACAAGAAACAGTTTCATATTATAAAGCAATTCTGAAGCGTTATCAATCTAATTTTTTAATCAAATTATTAGCTAAAGGAATTTGCTAAAATTCCGGTAATATTGTTATTTAGCTGACATTGAGAATCCGTAACA